>JBDTOW010000298.1:0-5776 GCA_039933075.1 Verrucomicrobiota bacterium
CGCCAACGATTGCCTTCCTCTGGCCGCTTAAAACGAAGAATTTTGTCTCACACCCATGGGGCCAGTTCATCGGAACCGTATACGTTTAGCGCGATGCCAGGGATGGCGCGCTGCGGCGCGCTGCGCCGTCCCCGACCCCGTAGTAGCGGTCGGAACGAATATTCGAGCGGCAGGGGCATCCGAAGAATTTGCGCCGCTGCACGTGGCGCGGACATCGCAGCGCGATGTCCCTACCATGCTAAGCACACACTTGGAACCAATGTCCAATCTCTCTCCTGGCCGAATCCGGAGAATCGGCGGCATGAACAAGATTGAAGAGACCGCGATCCTCGGCATCGGCTAGAGCGATGGTGTCCGAGCTCAGATCACCGCGAATGGTTCCCGGAGCGGCCGCCGCGGGTTCGGTGGCACCGATCAGTGTTCTAACTTTGGTGATCGCTTTGACTCCGGAAAGCACCAGCGCGATAGCATTTTTGCCGGCCAGGTATCGAGTATTTCTGTCGAAGGCCCCCGGGTTTCTGGCTTTCAGATCGGCGTAGTGAGTTTCCACTTTTTCAAGGTCCGGGCAGACATAACGAATGTTTTTGATCCTCAAGCCCGTGTTCTCGAATCGTCGGAGAACTTCGCCGACGAGGCCGCGCTCCAGGGCGTCCGGTTTGATGAGGATCAGTGTCTCTTCGTTAGGGTCCATGTGCATTGAGTTCAACCTGGTATTTTCCGCCGAATCGCGGGGAGTCTAGGCGGCAGACTTTTTCCTCGCAAGCTTTTGCTTGGTTTTGCTTGGTTGGCTCAGGAGCGCCACAAACCTATTGCGGAAACTGCGTCCGTTGCTTAATTTTTCAACATTCAACGATGCGCGTGTAGCTCAATTGGATAGAGTAACGGCCTCCGAAGCCGCAGGTTGTGGGTTCAACTCCCGCCACGCGCACCATTTCCCTTCCGCTGCGGAGTCCAATGTTGAAAGTCGGCGCATTCCCCGAAAACTCGATCCGCAGGAGGGGGAGGCGAGTTCAGTGCGGACCAATGGCTTGCTTTTCAGTCATGACCACATGATGAAATCTGCGAGCCAGAGATTGGGATTCGGTGTCCGTGAAGTCCATCCGATCGGGTGAGTTCTCCACGACTGCCAACTCTTTCCAATCAGTGAGATTTGGCGAGCCCGCCTTGTCCATCAATGCGAAATAGACTGTGGAAGGTTCGAAGGTTCCGGTATCGCCACCGTTTCAAGGATGACGAGCGCTTGGCAGGTCAAGCCCCAGGTCATTCTGCCAGATTGCCATGGTACAAGAAACCTTGGAGGGGTCTCGGCGGGACTCCTACGAGCCATGAGCTTGGGAAGTCGAACGATTTATCTCTCTCTATCCACTGGCCCGGTTTGAGCCGCAGGTGAAACAATACGACATCAACACAGGCAAGGCTGGTCAGCACATCCGCGTCCACGATCCGGTGCATGGTTGGAGACCGGGCCGGCTACCTCGTTGAGCAGCCTCATCTACCGAGTTGTTGTTCAAGCCACGGCGAAACTTTCTCCACCCAGAGCCTGCCGTGTTCCCGGAGTCCCGGTCCGCTGAAGTGGACGCCCTGGCCCTGGCCGTCGCGCAGGGCGCCGGTCAGCGCGTCGGTATCCGGACCTTCGAGCGCTACAGCGGATCGCCAAAGCGCTTGTTGCGCGGCGCGGATCTCGGGCGAGCCCGGATCGTCAGGCGTGTGATAGCTCGCTTGGGCGACGAACCAGGGGAACTCCCAGCCGGCCTCACGGCGCGATTCGCGAATCAGTTGTTCCAGAAACTTTTGATAAAGCTCACCGGACAAGGTGCGGCTCGGGTCATCCTGATTTGCATCCGACTCGCCCTGGTGCCAGAGCAAGGCGCGAAAGCCGCGCGAGCCGAGCGGTTTTATTTGCCCGATAAGGCTGTCAAAGAGTTTTCCTTTGCTCTCCCACTCGCCGGATGCGAGTCCGATGACGTTGTTGGTCACGGTCGGCGGGTTTGGAAAACGCGTGCCGCGCGGCAGCCACTCGCGCACACTCGTGCCCCCCGAACCGATCGCGACGATGCCGATCGGGACCTTGAATCGCTCGGCCAGAGCGTCGGCGAAGGGAGGCACGAAACTGCCGCCGCCGCCGCTGGCTCCGGGTTGTGGATCGTTCGCGATTTGCCATTGCCGGCCGGAGAACGACGTGACCAGGCCGCTCTTGACCGACTGTTTCTCTTCGCCGTGATTGGCGGAATTGGACTGGCCCGCAATCACGAACACTTCGCCGACACCGACGTGCGCGATGTTGGTTTCGGTTAGCACGATCTGGCCCCGTCTCACGCGCAAGACCAGCCGATGCCAGCCGCCGGCAGTCGCGTTCCACTCGGACCGGAATGCGGACTGGTCGCGCGCCAGGGTGGTGAGCGTGCGCCACCTCCCGTTGACCGCTTCGCTGCCCAGCCGGGCTTCCAGTACATCACCGAGCGCCGCGCCGGCAGTAAGCGTACCGGCGATCAGGATGGTTCCGCTCTCGCGTCGCGTGCGCTGAACAACCTGATAATCGAGCGGCGACGTCACTTGCCACGCCAATAACGGGACGGCGCCAGCGTTGGCCGATGCAGACAAGGCTTTCGCGTCGCCGATTTGCGCAAGCACCTCGAAGGGTGGCTCGACCGGCTCAGCCCATTCGCGGGCGGTGAAGAAGTTGAACATGCGCCCGACTTTGAGGGTCATGCAGGAGTCGCCATCAAGATTGTAGAGAATGCGGCGGGTCTTCGCGGCAGGACTGGCCGCGAGTGCGCAGATCGCTGCTGCGCACAGCAAGATCGGAACAAACAGGCCGACCCAACGCGCGGGTAACTTTGGAATGATTCGCGACATATCGATAGCTGTAAATTGTTTCAAGCTGAGGCGGGAATGGTCGGTTTTATCAATCACTCCCTCGATCGAGAGCCATAGGGAATTCTCCAACCAATAATAACCAATATCAAGACTGACCAATTTCGGCCCCCATTTCCCGAGGATGCAGCATGTCATGAAAAATGGTGTGCTGTTTGATCCAATCGACGTACGTTTGCTCGGTGCGGAGCGAGTGGTGCTTGAGGCGGACGACATCGCGAACATCGTCGAGCAATTTCCTTTTGGGATTCGGAATGAAACCTTCCCGAGCCACTGTGACACGGTGAGACAGTTCAGCCTTTGCTTTTTCCATCGTAAGCCCTCCTTTGGATCGATGTATTTGTTGCTCAGCCAAGAACGCAGGCGTAATCTTGTGCCCTGCCGCAATTAAAGGCGCACAATCGGCAGTCCAATCATTGTTCGCCAATGTGAACGCGCATGGCAAATACACCACCACGACCGCCCGTTCGAGAACGCTCAAGCCAAGAGCTTCTGGAGGATATTTGCATCGAGTTACGCCACGTCGCCTGTGGGGACTACGATCTTCCGACAGGCGAGCGGGTGGTGGGGCACATCAGGGACGTCGCAGCCATCCACCAGCAACTCCGAAGTCGTGGTGTGGATTTCAGGCGGCGTCTTGAGGTTCTCACGGAGGAGACCAAGTGGCAGATTCTCCCGCTATTGGATGATTGTGTGGCCTATCCTCGGTCCCTTCCATACGTGAGAGAGATGGACGGCATCCGCCGGTAGCTGCGGTGCCAGTTGTGTCAGAAGGCAGAGCGTCCTGTGGACGCCAAGCTGTTCTGGTATTGCGAGCGGTGCATGCAGACGCTTGTCGAGGCAGTGCGCCAGCGATCGCCGGTCCAAGGCATCGTGCTGTTTCGGACATACAACCCGGAATGCCGATGCTCGCACGCCAGCGACGACACTGTCTTGGCTGCCGATTCCTACATCGACCAGCTCTCTGGTGTCTGTGAGAGATGCATTCGGGAAGAAATTCAGAGACGAAAGGGTGGCGAACCAGACGCTGCACCCCTATGAGGGTGAGCTATTCGTTGGGCGGAGCGGGACTGTCGCGCCGTCTCTGAGCTTTATTCGTTAGATGCCTTGCACCGTTACAATCACTGGAGCGTTTAATAGCGGACCACGATGCAAAAACTGCTAGCCTTAACGTCATGAATACTCCCTTCAAACACTTAACTCTCGTTTGTTCCATCGTTACTGCGCCGCTGTTGGTTTCTTGCTCACACGGTGGCGCCCCAGTATTGACGGTTACGAGTATGGAGATCGCTCCTGGAGTCGGTGTCGGACCGATCAAGTTCGGCATGACCCTGGACGAGGTAAAGAGAGCGCTGGGTGAGCCCGACCGCACGCCTGGAAAGCCTCTTCAATATTTGTCCCTTGATTTGGCTGTTATCCCGAATCATTCCGATGGAAAGGTAGGCGCCATAATGATGGGCGACACCGGCGGAGGCCAATTGGTGGAAAGGTTCAAGGGCGCCACGAAGGAAGGAATAAAGATGAAATCCACACGGCAGGAGATCGTCGCCGCCTACGGTTAGCCAGAGAGTGCGGCTAATCCTGCGGATGGTCTTGAGGATCTGCGATATGATTCTGGACGGACTCAATCCGTACTCCGAGATGGTCGGGTAGTCCATATCACGCTACGTCGGTGAAGTAGGTGAGGCATCAAACATGATGCTGCAGCGCCGATGGGGTGAAAGAGTTTAGCAAGCCTTGAAGCGCTGAATTTTTTTTGCGTTCACGGGCTCTACCCGTTCCGCAAGTTCACAAGAGTATGTCATTCGAAATGCTTTGCCGAAAGGCGAATCGATCCGTCCACTATTTATCCTTTCACGATCCTGATAACCTGATACGAATTCCACCATGAGATTAATTGCGCTTGTCCTGCTGTTCACGCCCTCCTTGTTTGCTCAATTGCTGCCCGGAAACGAAAAGGGAGTGGCGATGGGGCATATTCACGTTTTGGTTTCAGACCCCGAAATCCACAAGAAACTCTGGGTGGACGCCCTCGGCGCGAAGATAGTAAAAGCCGGGCCGATGGAGCTGTATGAGTTCCCCGGGGTTCAGGTGGCACTGCGAAAAGGAACCCCGTCGGGCGGAAACCAGGGAACCGTGCTCGATCATCTTGGCTTCAAAGTGAAAGATCTGGATGGCACGAAGGCAAAACTCACCGCGGGTGGGGCGACCATCTTGAGTGAGAATCCGGGAACACGCCAAATGTTCGTGCTCTTCCCCGACGCGGTCAAAATCGAGTTCACTGAGGACAAATCCCTCACCCAGCCCGTGGTGCATCATCACATTCACTTCGCCACTCCTCAGATCGACGAACAGCGGGCCTGGTACGAAAAGACCTTTGGCGCGAAGCTGGGCATGAGCGGTCGTTTCAAGGCCGCCGATATCCCCGGCGTCGATCTTCGCTGGAACCCATCTGAAAAAGCGCTTCCCGGGACCAAGGGATGCAGCGTGGATCATATTGGATTCGAGGTGGCGAACCTGGAGGCGTTCTGCAAGAAACTCGAAGCCGACGGCGTCAAGTTTGATGTCCCGTTCCGTTCCGTGCCCCAACTTGGCTTGAGCATCGCGTTCCTTACCGATCCCTGGGGAGTCTACATCGAACTGACCGAGGGCCTCGCGAAGCTTAAATAATGCGGGGCTGGTTTGACCGCCGAAGGAAGGAGTCGGTCGCGGAATTCAGGAATCCAGAAAAATGGCTGGCTTGCGCCACGCTTACGCTTTCCAGCAATGACACATTAAGCGGCCTTTGATTCCGGCTTTATTCCGCATTCAGTTTTTACAGAGGGTAAGGGGGAGGCAATGGTCACCCCCTCCCCGTTGTCGCGATAGGGTTGATTCCCTATATTTGCCGGCGTGCGTGTTT
>JBDTOW010000299.1:0-5772 GCA_039933075.1 Verrucomicrobiota bacterium
ATGTTGACCTCGAGCAAGCTTTTGGAAGCTCTGGATATCGAGAAGGAAAATTCGAAGGTGCGCGAAAGCTATGGAAAGGGCGACCCGAAGAACCGGGACGACGGCGGTCCCAAACTCATGGAGCACTTTCTCATCGCGCGCCGTCTGGTCGAAGCCGGTGCCCGCTGTGTGACCCTCGCCTTCAGCCGCTGGGATCATCACGGCGATAATTTTGGCGCCCTCCGGCAAGACCTGCCGTTGCTCGACCAGGGAGTCAGCGCATTGATCGAAGATCTGCATCAGCGCGGCTTGGCCAAGGATGTCTCGGTTGTGGTTTGGGGCGAATTCGGACGCACGCCGACCATTAACAAAGACGGCGGTCGCGATCATTGGCCGAGAGTCTCGTGCGGCGTGCTCGCGGGCGGTGGAATGAAAACCGGACAAGTCATCGGCGCGACGGATCGTTTGGGAGGCGAAGCGACCGAGCGGCCGATCCAGTTTGGTGACGTTTTCGCCACGCTTTATCACAATCTCGGCATCGACGTAACCAGGACGACAATTACCGACCTGGCAGGCCGCCCGGAATACCTGGTGGACGGCGGGTGCCAACCAATGGCGGAACTGATCTGACGGTAAGCAAATGCTTTCTGTTCGATTGAATAGGACACAGGCTGTTCAAGTCCGCTATGACTGAAAGTTCATGCTTACCATTTACGGCCGCAAATCCCGGTTCTGTGACGGTATTTCGCGCCGAAACTTCCTGAAGATTGGCGCGCTTGGCCTGGGTGGTCTCACGTTGCCGCAACTTCTCCAGGCCGAAGCGAACTCCGGCATTCGCCGCTCACACAAAGCGGTCATCATGATCTATTTACCTGGTGGGCCACCGCACCAGGATATGTTCGACCTCAAGATGGATGCTCCTTCCGAGATCCGCGGTGAGTTCAAGCCGATCAAAACCAACGTCTCCGGGATTCAGATCTGTGAGCATCTGCCGAGAATGGCGGCGATGATGGACAAATTGATCCCGATCCGATCCATTTCCGATGCCACGGACGACCATACCGATTTCATGTGCATGACCGGGCGATCGAAGCGGAATCAACCCCCCGGCTCCTGGCCATCATTCGGTTCAATCGTTGCGAAAGTTCAGGGGCAGACGCATCCGGCGATTCCCTCGTACATCGGCCTCGAACCGAAGATGCAACATCATCCGTACAATGCGGCAGGGCCCGGCTTCCTGGGAGTTGCCCACCGTTCCTTCAAACTGGAGGGCGAGGGCAAGCCCGACATGGTCCTGAACGGGATCACGCTCGATCGGTTGGCGGATCGTAAAGCGTTATTGGCCGGGTTCGATCAATTTCGCCGGGATGTGGATGCCAGCGGATTGATGGCAGGGCTCGACTCTTTCAACGAGCAGGCCTTCGGCATGATGACTTCGAGCAAGCTACTCGAAGCGCTCGATTTTCAGCGTGAGGACAAGCGCACGATCGCGTGTTACGGGAAAGGCGACGCGAAACCGCACGGCGACGCCGCGCCGATGTTGATGGAGCAGTTCCTGGTTGCCCGCCGGCTGGTCGAAGCGGGCGCGCGTTGCGTGACGGTTGCGTTTGGCTTTTGGGATTATCACGGCAACAATCACAAGCTGGCCAGGGAAGATCTGCCGATGCTCGATCAAGGCGTCACAGCCCTGGTTGAAGATCTGCACCAGCGCGGACTGGACAAGGACGTTTCCGTTGTCGTCTGGGGCGAATTTGGCCGTACGCCGACCATCAACAAAGATGCCGGACGGGATCACTGGCCGAGAGTTTCCTGCGCGTTGCTGGCTTGCGGTGGTATGAAGACCGGCCAGGTCATCGGCGCGACCGATCGGCTCGGTGGCGAGCCCGCGGAACGGCCCGTCTTGTTCGGCGAAGTTTTCGCCACGCTCTATCACAACCTCGGCATCGACGTGAATAGAGTAACCATTACCGATCTGTCGGGTCGGCCACAATACCTCGTCGAGGGTGGGTGCCAGCCGATGAAGGAGCTAATCTGAAGCGATTCCAAGCTGCCGCATTCATCATGTTAAACCGATCTCCATTTAATTCAGCGGCGGCTTTCAAGTTCACGCTGCTCGTCTTTGTCATTTGCTTTGCTTCAACATCCAAACCTGTTGAGTCAGCGGAAAGAAATCAGCCGGGGAAGGTGACCAGTCTCCAGCTTCAGGTTCAGACCTCATCCGAGAACGAGTCCACCCAAATGCTACACCTGCGCGGAGCCGATTCCCGGCAGCAGTTGTTGGTTACGGCTAAATTCGACACCGGCGAAGTTAGGGATTTCACCCGGCAGGTCAGCTACGAATCGTCGCCGTCCGGCATCGTTCAAATCGACAAGAGCGGCCGAGCCACACCGGTTGCGGATGGCACCGCAACGATTACGGCGAAGAGCAAAGACGGCTTGCTGGCCACGATTTCCGTCACGGTAGAGCAGTCCGGAAAGGTCACGCCGGTTAATTTCCCAAATCAAATCGTGCCGATCTTCACAAAGACGGGCTGCAACGCCGGGGGCTGTCACGGCAAATCGAGTGGCCAAAATGGCTTCAGGCTTTCTCTGCTCGGTTTCGAACCGACGGAAGATTACGAACATTTGGTCAAGGAAGCTCGCGGTCGCCGACTGTTCCCCGCGGCGCCGGATCGCAGTCTCCTTTTGCTCAAAGCGACCGGCACCATGCCCCACGGAGGCGGCAAACGCCTGGAGCCCGATTCCGACGATTATAAATTGCTGGTCCGGTGGATTCGCCAGGGAATGCCTTACGGCAAAACGAACGACGCGACGATCGCGCGAATCGAAGTCTTTCCGAAGGAACGAACCATGACGCCCGACGGCGAGCAACAACTGGTTGTGATGGCGCACTACACCGATAGCTCGACCGAAGATGTCACGCGCAGCGCGCTCTACGAGCCGAATGACAAGGACATGGCCAAAGCGGACGCGACCGGCCTCGTGAAAGTCTTCGAGCAACCGGGCGACGTGGCGGTCATGATCCGGTATCAGGCGCAGGTTGCGGTTTTTCGGGCTACCGTCCCGCTGGGTGCAATGGTGGAAAACTTGCCGACGCCGAGGAATTTCATCGATGAACTCGTTTTTAAGAAATTGAAAATTGTGGGGATGCCGCCTTCCGAGTTGTGTGACGATTCCACGTTTCTGCGCCGGGTATCGGTTGACATCTCCGGCCGGCTGCCAACACCCGAGGAGGCGAAACGGTTTCTGAACGACACCGATCCAGCCAAGCGCGACAAATGGATAAGCTCGCTCGTGGAAAGCCCGCAGTATGCGGATTACTTCGCCAACAAATGGGGCGCCCTCCTCCGAAACCGGCGCACCGCGCCGACCCAAACGCGGGGAACTTACGCGTTCTACAGTTGGATTCGTGACGGATTGTTGGTCAACAAATCTTACGACAAATTTGTGAGCGAAATCCTGACCGCCTCCGGAGAGATCAGACAGAACCCGCCGGTGGCCTGGTATCGGCAAGTGAACAATCCCAATGCTGAACTGGAAGATACCGGACAGCTTTTCCTGGGCATGCGCCTGCAATGCGCCCAGTGCCATCATCATCCGTTTGAAAAGTGGAGTCAGCAGGATTATTACGGGCTGGCGGCATTCTTTACTCAGGTAGGCCGCAAACCGGGCGGACAACCAGGTGAGGAAATTATTTACCATAAACGCGGTTTGGCGACGGCAACGAACAAGAAGACCCAACGGCCAGTAAAGCCGGCTGGTCTGGGGGCCGCGCCGTCGAATCTCTCCCCCGATGACGACCCGCGCCAGGCCTTGGCGGACTGGATAACGAGCAAGGACAATCCTTATTTCGCCCGCTCCCTGGTAAATCGCTACTGGAAACATTTCTTCAATCGTGGGTTGGTCGATCCGGAGGACGACATGCGGGAGACCAATCCTCCCACGAACCCGGAACTGCTCGACGCGTTACAGAAGAATTTTATCGAGAGCGGTTTCGATCTGAAAAATCTCGTGCGCACGATCTGCGAATCCCAGATTTATCAACTCAGCTCGGTTCCGAATCAATTCAACAAGATCGATAAGCAGAATTTCTCGCGCTATTACCCGAAGCGTTTGACCGCCGAGGTTTTGTTCGACGCGGTGAATCAGACGACGAAGTCCGAGAGCAGCTTCGACGGATTGCCGCGCGGAACGCGAGCCGTGGCTTTGCCGGACAATAGTTTCAACGCGAGCTCGTATTTCCTGACGGTTTTCGGGCGGCCCGATTCGTCCAGTTCGTGCGAATGCGAGCGGTCACAGGACGCCAGTCTCGCGCAGAGTCTGCACCTGCTGAACGCCAAGGAAATCCAGGAGAAGCTGGCCAAGGACGATGGCCGTGCGGCGTTGCTGGCAACTGACAACCTCCGCAATGACGACGAAAAGATCCGTGAGCTTTACTACCGGGTTTATTCGCGCGAGCCCAAGGAAAAAGAACTGGCACTGGCCACGGGTTACATCCACAAGAGAACCGATGGCAAAGATGACAAAGCGGAACTGACCGTCGCCAAACGGCAGGCTTACGAGGATATCATCTGGGCTTTGATTAACACGAAGGAATTTTTGTTTAATCATTAGCAAGGCGTCATAGACCTTGTGTCTCCTTCTCGCACAATCGCGCTTCCTGAATCTCCGCCGAAGCGAGCGGATCGTTGGCTCGCGTTTCTGGTTGGCTCGATGGTTGTTCATTCTGCCGTCCTATTCTTGTATCCCCATTTTGTGGTACCGCCACGATTGTCAAAGCAACTGGTCTTGATCGCGGTGGGCGTAGCGCTCTTCTTTATGCCGTTTGTGTGGAGTCTAGGGTTGATTTTCGGCCGAACTCTGCCAGAGAGAATTGCGGCCGGCGTCTCACTGGTCGCATCTTTCTGCTGGTTATCTCTGGCAGCAGATTTGGCGTTGAGGGTCTGGGCTGAGTTGGGGACCTTATGAGTAACACAATGGTTTCATCAACCGGTAAGCCACGAAAAATGATCTTGCTTGCTTTGCAAAGGCAATTGACGCAATTGCGCCAGCGCGTTGAGGCCCTGGGAGATTTGCGCGAGTTGAACGCCGCGATTGAACGGAACCAAGGGAAGCACTTGATTCCCTGGGAGACTGCGAAAAAAGAACTCGGTTTGGACTGATAAGGAAGGTTCATCCTCAACATGCTCAACCTGCGCCCGCTCCTGCTGATTTCTGGCTGTGCCCTCTGGATCACGCTATTCGGGGAAACTTACTGTCAGTCGGGAGAGCTGTCGTCACACCAAAAATTCGTCCGCGAGATTTACCAGGAACTGATCGAGATCAATACAACTCATTCTTCCGGCGACACGACCAAAGCCGCGCAAGCGATGGCAGCACGGTTGAAAGCTGCGGGTTTTCCAGCCGATGAAATCCAAATCCTTGGACCGCACCCACAAAAGGGAAATCTGGTGGTTCGCCTCCGAGGCTCGGGCGCTCACAAACCGATTTTATTACTCGCTCACCTCGACGTCGTCGAAGCGAATCGCGCGGACTGGTCGATGGATCCATTCAAATTGTTGGAGCGCGATGGCTACTTTTATGGACGCGGTACCGTTGATGATAAGGCCATGGCCGCGATCTGGATCGCGAACTTGATTCGCTTCAAGCACGAAGGTTTTGTCCCCAACTGCGATTTGATCGCGATTTCCCACAGCGATGCCACACTCACGTAGATCTCGCTATCGGGCTTGGAGAGGGCCTCCGCGACCCTTGTAGAGAGTTTGACCGGATCGACTCCCCACCAGATGTAGG
>JBDTOW010000300.1:0-5772 GCA_039933075.1 Verrucomicrobiota bacterium
GCGATCAGAATTTTGTTACCTTCAAAATATTTCTCAGAGGTGAAGAATTTGTCCGCCCAGCCGATTTGCATGAAAATCGTTCCCGCAGCGGCCAGCGCGGTGAGGAAAGTCCAGCGCTGATGCAGCGCCACCACGATCAGGCCCGCGTCGAGAATGGCGATGTAACCAAACAGCCCAAACGGATTATCCACGTTTGCGGACAATAACGCGGGTGTGAGAAAGCCGCCGAGCATCCCGAGGATGGCGACGACGAGCGCGTCCAACCGCACCGCGAGCAGAAAAGCGGTGGACGTGATGAGGACCATGAGAAGGAAAGTCGGGATGAGACCAAAGAATTCGAATTGATAAATCGAGCGGCAGGCGAAGGTGACCGCGTAGAGAATGACCACCCCTGTTGCGCACAGGGTCTGACCAAGAACCACGCTCTGCTTGCGCACCAACATCACTCCGCCGACCAGCAGGCCGAGACCGGTGATGAAGCCGATCGCCACGCGCAGTTCGGGCGGGACGAGGTTGTTGTCGAAGGAGTATTTGACGAAGAACGCGACGCCGAGAAACAACGCCAGCCCGCCAATCCACGCAAAGAGCTTCACGCCCATGAATTGTTCCCAGTTGATGGCTGGAACAGTTTTGCGCGGCGGCCCGGGTGCTGGTTTGGGTTCGGCAACCCTCGCCGGAAGCGGGGGAGGGGCGGCGATCGGCGCAGGGACTGCTATTGGCGCCGGCGGAATGAAGGGTGGTGGTCGTGGCGGCGGAACGACGGAAACTTTCTCCGGTTGCGGGGCGGGCGGTTTTGCTGGTGCTGGTGCGGCGGCTGGCACGAATTTGGGAGTGTATTCCTGTTCCTTCTTCAGCCGGAACATTTCGCCCTCAAGCGTGTCGAGGCGGCGGGAAAGCACTGCGATGCCCCTGCCGGATTGTACGGCTCGCACGATCAGCCAGATAATCAAAGCGGCGGGACCCGCGAGAACGAGGAAACCGATGAGAATCGCAGCATCCATAAATGCTCTTCTCAACAGACGGTTCGACTTGGCGAAATGGAGGGCGAGGCCAGGCGAAGCGCTGTGGCAGCCTGGAAAAGCAAGGCGCGACCGTGCGAAGCCGCAACGCGGCCCGCTTTATTACGTTGGCCAGATTTCGCTTTCACATCCTGACTATAGGCGGATAGTGCGCGGAAGGGTAACTGAAATAAATTCCAGCCGAATAGTACTTTTGATATCCCCAGAGGGCTGATAGATCGATCCCCGCCAATGTCACCGACGCCGCCACGGTCAAAATCCATTGAGAAGACTGCGCCCCTCGGGCAGCCCGATACTACACCTCGATTGCGGTCCCGGTCGCGTGATGCCCTGCCAGCTTCCCGCAAGCGACCTTCAGTTGGCGCGGCTGAGAAACCGCAGATTCTAGAGGCGTTGGGTGGATATCCATTGAATGAATCTCATGGAGATCCCATGGCCGGCGCAGCAGCACAGCCATTTCTTAAGTGGGTCGGCGGAAAATCCCAACTCCTCCCCCAATTCGACCGGTTCTTTCCGCGGCAAATCGATCGCTACGTCGAACCCTTCATCGGGGGGGGCGCGGTGTTTTTTCATCTCAAGGCGCGGTTTCCGCAGATACAGGCGTCATTGCGAGACGACAACGCCGAACTGATCAATTGTTACGAGATGGTGCGCGATGATGTGAAGGAACTGATGCGGCGGCTGGACGAACACGTGCTTCAATTTCAAACCGGCCGCGAAGAATATTATTATCGGGTCCGAAGCCGACACCAACTCAAGGATCCATTGGAACGCGCGGCGCGGATGATTTTCCTCAACAAGACATGTTTCAACGGACTTTGGCGCGTCAACGCCCGGGGTGAGTTCAATGTGCCCATTGGTTCGTACAAAAAGATTTCACTTTACGACCGCAAAAATATTTTAGCCGTCAGTCGTGCGTTGCAAGGAGTTGACCTGGCAATTCAAGACTTTCGCCAAACTCTGGAGGAGACGAGGCGGGATGACTTCGTTTACGTGGACCCTCCCTATCATCCTGTTTCCCGCACAGCGAATTTTACCGCCTATACCAAGGGCGACTTTGGATTGGATAAACAACGGGACTTAGCAACCTTCTTCGCTGATGCCGCTGGACGCGGCGTTCGGTTGATGTTGTCCAACTCGAGCAGCGATGTAATTGGAAAGCTTTATCGAGACTTTCAAATTCACTACGTGCAAGCACGCCGCGCAATAAACTGCCAGGGAGACAAGCGAGGGGCGATCTCTGAAATCCTGGTGCTGAGTTATGAAATCGCCTGGTAACCGATTGAAGGCGAAAGAATGACACTCGACGCGACTGCTTATGGCGGGAAAATCTAAAGCGGTCAGGGGTGGTGCGGCACTAGCGGACCTGGTACTCAAATTGGGTGAGGCGCTGGGTTTGGAGATTAAGAAAGGCTTCAAAGTCGGACGCAGAATCTGGGGTGCCGAACGGTACATCGATGTGATCCTGATCCACAAGCAAACCAGGAAAACTCTGGGCATAGAATGTAAATACCAGGCGACCACTGGAAGCGCCGAAGAGAAGATTCCCAGCGTGATAGATGACATCAAGGCGTGGCCGATCCCCGGTCTGGTGGTGTTTGCTGGCGAAGGTTTCAGCCAGAACATTCGGCATTTTTTGATCTCAACGGGAAAGGCTGTCCACTTCGATGACTTGCGGCCTTGGCTGTGCCTGTTCTTTGGTTTGCCCTTGCAGGACGCCACTCCTGAGAAGAAAAAAATTGAAAGTGACAGCTCATCACAAGCGATTTTGTTTGATGTCGCACATCCGAAGCCCCAACGCTTTTAGTTACAGGAAAGTGCGCGTCAAAGTGGAGCGACCTCGCGCAGGGAAGTCTGTTCGCCGTGCGCCAGGGGAAATGATTCTCCCACCGTCATTTATGTGAAACCTCCTTACCGGGATTGGATTAAGACCCGAAATGATCTTCCCAGATGTTCGGGATGGGTTAGCGTTTGAAATTGTCGCACGTCTTCGGGAGACCACTTGCGAAACGGCGCGCCCCTCTGCCAGGTCTGTTCGGCGATCTGCGTCAAAAACTTTTCCTGAGACAGCAAACCTGCTGTTCGCAAGCCGACTTCTTCACCGGCCTGTGTCAAAGCGGTAAAATTGACATGCGCGGTCAGATCCTGTTCGCCGATATTCCTCAACAGATCGCTGGTTGAGTGATGTCGACTGTACGCGCGGATAGTTCCGTTCTTGCGCTCCGGATTAAGAAACTCTTCGGCATTCAGGCCATAATCAATCGTCAACAGGTGACCGGTCTTCAACGCGTGGGATGCTCGCCGCCACCACGCCTTCGCTGCGGGGCTCACTTCGGTGGTGAAGCCATCTGGCAGAACCTCAAGGAACTCGCGAGGCAAATCCGGCCAACTCGATGAGAAGCATTCGGCCGATGCAGATCCTTCAGGAATGGGCATCTTCAAGTAGACGAAACTGACGTCCTTGATTGTAACACCCCATTCGAACCAACGTTGGACCGATGCATCCCAGCCGAATCGATGGACCGGCAGCGCATCCAGAAGTTCATTCGAAAAGATGATCCCGGACACGCCTTCACCCGGTAAGCAATCAAGCGACTCGAACCACCGTACTTTGCTGCTGAACTCACGCAAAACAGCTGTCTGCCGGCTTCGGCGTCGGGCCGAGGGCTCGACAATCCCGTATTCGATCCGTTCGCATAACGCCGGTTGGTACACGCGAAGATAACTCAGGACATCGAATGCCAATTGTCCGTCGTGCCCACCGGCTTCGACCAGGCAGCAATTATCGGTTGGGATTTTCTGAAGCCAGTTGCCAAATTGAAAAGCGAGCAATTCCCCGAACAAGCGCCCAACGCTGACACTTGTAAAAAAATCACCGTGACGGCCAATCGTGCGGGCATCCCGTTCGTAATACCCGTCGGTCGGATGATAAAGCGCAAGTTCCATGAATCGAGCGAACGGCATAGCCCCCCTTTCCGCGATTTCCTGACGGATTATCTCTTCGAGGTGGCGCATAAAAACATGGCAAAGGTTGGTGGGTGCTCGGGCGACTCCGGCTTCTAAAGTATGTACATGCTTTCGCCGATTAGGTAACCATGATTTTTGCTGCGAAACGATTTGCGAGAAACGTGATCAAATAGTTTGAGTGCGTTATGGCCAAGATTGACGCCTATTTCAACTTAATGTTCGAGCAGAAGGCTTCCGACCTTCATCTTGCTTCTGGCAACTCTCCGATGCTGCGGATCAACGGCGAATTGCACCGCGTTGACGCTCCGCTCTTAGACAGCGACGAACTACGGACCACGCTGTATGAGATCACCCCGGAGTACAAGGTGAAAATATTTGAAGAAACCGGAGACGTCGACTTCGGCTATGAAATCCCCAACGTCTCACGATTTCGGGCCAACTATTTCAATCAGAAAAACGGGGTTTCCGCCGTCTTCCGACAAATTCCTTCCACCGTGCTTTCGTTCGAAGATTTCGAGAAATTTGACGCGCCACTGCCGTCGGTCCTGAAAAAATTCGCGATGCTGCACAAGGGCCTGGTGGTAGTCACCGGCCCAACCGGCTCGGGCAAATCGACAACTCTGGCAGCCATGGTCGACTATGTGAACAAAAACCGCAGGGATCACATTTTAACGGTGGAGGACCCGATCGAATTCGTCCACCAAAGCAAGAACTGTCTGGTGAATCACCGCGAAGTTGGCATTCACACTAAATCGTTCTCGTCCGCACTCAGGGGCGCGCTGCGCGAAGACCCCGACGTTATTCTGATCGGTGAAATGCGCGACCTGGAAACGATCGAATTGGCTCTGACCGCCGCCAGCACGGGTCATCTGGTCTTCGGCACGCTGCACACGTCAAGCGCGGCAAAAACCGTCGATCGTATCATCGACGTGTTCCCAGGCGATCAGCAGAACAAGATTCGGGCCACTCTCTCGGAGGCTTTAAAGGGAGTCGTCGCACAAAATCTGTTCAAGCGAATCGACAAGAAAGGCCGAGTCGCCGCTCTT
The DNA here is from genome assembly GCA_039933075.1 of Verrucomicrobiota bacterium. GTDB lineage: Bacteria > Verrucomicrobiota > Verrucomicrobiia > Limisphaerales > JACPZS01 > JBDTOW01. The sequence continues at coordinate 5,033 of JBDTOW010000300.1, forward strand.
GAAATCCTCGTTTTCACCACGGCGATTGCGAACCTCGTTCGCGAAGGCAAGACCCATCAAATCCCCGGCATGATTCAGGTGGGCAAAAAGCTGGGCAATCAACCGCTGGACGACGCCATCATGGACCACGTCAAAATGAGACGGATTTCCCCGGAGGAGGCTTACGAGAAATGCCTCGATAAAAAGAAATTCCGGCCCTTCCTGAAAACACCACCGGACGATGACGACGTCTGAAAAGCATTGTTGAATTCCATTCATGCGTCGCAACGAACTAGACCACATCCTGGGGGCGATGTTGGAATCCCAAAAGGAAGTCTCCGACCTGAACATCACGGTCGACAAACCTTTGCAGGTGGAAACAAACGGGCAACTGGCAGCGGTTGCCCTTTCCCCATCGATTGACAAGCTGACGCCGTTCCAAAGTGAAATGATGGCGTTGAATTTGATCGGGGGCAACCGCCGGTTGACGGAAGACCTGCTGCGGAACGGCTCCTGCGACTCCTCCTATTCGCTGGCGGACAAGGCCAAGTTCCGCGTAAACATATTCTCCCAACGCGGCAACTACTCGGTCGTCCTTCGCAAGCTTAATACGCAGATTCCGACGCTTAAAGATCTGAAGCTTCCGGATATATTCCTGCAAATGGCCAAGGAAAAGACCGGGCTGATTCTGGTCACCGGCGCCACGGGCTCGGGTAAATCAACTACCCTGGCGGCTCTGTTGAATGAGATAAATGAAAGAA
>JBDTOW010000301.1:0-5762 GCA_039933075.1 Verrucomicrobiota bacterium
CTCCTCGAGGCGATTGACAATCTCTCGATGCCAAGGGATGAATTCCGGTCCTCCGTGGACGTGCGTTGCCTGATGAATTTCGTCCTGCTTAAACCACCAAGAGACACCTCCTGGAACCGAATCGGTTCTGCTGCCGGAAAAGAACCGGCGGTTTAATTCCAGCATCGCGTCGCGAAGCATCGCTCGCTCGGCCGGTTCAACGTTTGCAATGTTGCGTCGAATACCATCACCAAGTGACATAACTAGCCTTTCTCTTTATTCCGCATCCGGTGAGGTAGTTGGGGTCCTTCACGCGAGGAACTTGTTAAACCGAACCACCGCCTCCAACGAGGAGGTCTCGACAAGCCGCGATTTGGATCCGTGGCCCGTCATTGAATGCATAGTCTTTGCACTGGTAATACGCACCGCCCGACGTGCTTCTTTCAGACATTCTGAAGAGTTTTTCCCGCTCAATTCCCGGGGAAGCGTCCCAGGTTCTCGCACACTTGCGCCGATGGAAACGAATCGTCAATCCCACGGACTGTGCCGCGTCCGAGTTCTGCAGTTTGATTGAGTCCGTTGGAGCTGAACCGCCGAAGCCGCCGGAGTTCGGTATCGACCCGAAGTCGCGTCCACGAAAGGCTCGACGATGATGATGGTCACTCACAACTCCTGTTGTCCAACGGAAACGGAACAACCACCTCGGTTGCTGCCCGAGTTTAATTCCCCGGGGGTGCTGCCAGCCCGGACCAGGGGTTGCCAGCCGAACACTCAAACACATCGTCCGACCGGAGTTTCTGGATTTGGCCAACAAGCCGGGATTCCGGTTCTGTCGCTCGGCCGACTGTGACGTGGTTTATTTCCATCCCGACGGAGACTGTTAGCGGAAATCCGATGTGCGCGTGCGGGTGGGATTTAATGAAACCAGAGACCCCGTGCCTCTCTGCTACTGCTTCGGCTTTACCGAAGCGATAGTCGTCGAGGAAATTCAGGCGACGGGCAAATTCCAGCACGAGTAAAAATTTCTTTGAAAGATTTTTGAAGGTTCGCCCGTATACAGGGTGAGCATACGGATGGCTGCGCTCGAGAAAGATAGCCCCAGCCAAGATCCGTGACTGAAAAAACGAAACAACTGAGAATCACAAGAAAGGACAATAACTATGGCCACCTTAGAATTTTGGATTCAACTTGAGAATCATAAGTGGGACATCTGCCCCAGCGGTAAGGATCGCATGACAGGGTTGGGCGTTGAACAACTGCAAGGGGGAAAGCCGCCAGTGACTGTGACGCTGCACTCGCCGGTGACCGGACACACCCGCGCAAATCTGAAAATGTTTCAGCCGGTGCGCGATTCAGATGGCGACGTGGCAGACGCGCTGATCCTGCGGCGTTACACCGCGAACTGGGCGGCCCCAGATGATCGCAAGGTCAACCCGTGGGATATCAACGAACGGGACCCAAGCGATAACGGAACCATGGGTACCGTTCCGGGACCCGTGATCGAATGCAGCGTTGGCGATTCGGTCATTGTGCATTTTCGCAACATGGATATGCGCACTCAATCCATTTTCAAAATCAAGCAAGCCGTGACCCAAAAGGCCATGAACGTGCAGATGGCAGCCGGGGGCACTATGGGTGGCATGGCTAGCGCACCAGCATCGCCCAGCCGAGCGCAATCAGTTCTGACGGGACCGCAATCCGAACTGATCGCCAAATTAGGGCTAGGCGACCTCGGCATATTCCCTTTCCCTCTGTTTGTACCGTTGCCAATATTGCAACGCACTCACAGCCTGCATACGCATGGGTTTGTCTTTGCGCCTACCTCGGATGGCGCGTACCCGCTGACTCCGCCTGATCCGACGCAGACGGTCGGTTCGGAGGCTGCGATGTGGGCAAGCGTTGGAGTCACTGGTGGATTTAAACAAGGAGATCGCGTACCGCCAGGCGCAACCTTTGACTATTCGTGGAATACGATTGGCTGGCCGACGACGCAAGGCGTCTGGCTTTATCATGATCACTCAGTCTGCGATAGTGACAATGTCACCCTGGGGGCGATTGGCATTGTGGTGATTCATCCCCCTGCTGTTGATCCGACGCTGGACCAAGATGTGGACATTCGCCAACCTACGGGTCAACTCGATCCCGCGTTTTTGCCCGCTGGCTCACCAAATGGCAGCCCCATCGACTTTCATTGTTTTCCATTCCCTCTCGACACAAAGATTGGTGTGCTGCCGCACTTTATCGGTTTACTTGGTCCCCAAGTAACTTCGATGCCAGACATACCTGGCATGATGAGAGCGGCCAAAGACATGGCTGACGAACCGTCCATGACCACGAAGTCACTACAGAAAGGAGACAAGAACCCTTCTCCTCCAATGGACCAGATTCCGACACCCCAACACTCCACTGACGTCCGCCTGATGCTCGTCGGAGATTTGGCGTTCCAGTTAAACAAGAACTTATCAAGCATCATCGGCTTCTGCATCCCGCGTTATCGGACTCCTCCGACCAAGGCTCTTTTTTTGCAACTCTACCACGAGTTTGCAAATATCGGGATGTGCGTCAATGGGCGCAAATATCTGGGCAATACTCCAACAGTGCTCGCTGGACCCACCTCCAAAATGAAATTCGGCGTGGTAGGAATGGGCTCAATGGCGCATACTTTTCACATCCATGGGCATCGCTGGCTTATACCCGGACCGAGTGGGACGGGGACTAACGCGCTGCAATTTGGCGGGACGATGGATACCGCCGTCTCTCAGTTCGAAGACACGCGTGTTTTCGGGCCTGCCAACTCTTTCTTTTTTACGATTAACGAAGGAAACAGTTTCATGCGCGCGTTGCCGCCGCTTGGGGAATGGCACATGCATTGCCATGTGCTTGCCCACATGATGGACGGAATGATGGGCTCGCTCCTCATCGTCAATGGAGGTGAACTGGCGCCACCTTTCGCTCCGCTGCCGTCCGGTCAGCCTTGTCCCACGATGCCGATGAACGATGGCACTCCGCCCCCAGGAGGTGGAGGCATCGGACCAAAGACGGTCGAAGTGGACACGGTGAACGGCGGAGGCCCGACAGGCTTTTCATTCAGCCCGGCGAATGCGTCGGCGAACACAGGGGACACAATCCTGTTCAAGAATATCAGCGGCGACGTACATTCTGTCATTTGGGATACGACAGGATCACCCGCGAACGGGCCAAACTTCGGCACCGGTGGCGGAACCTGGTCGGTGGTCATGCCCAACCCGGGCACGTTCCACTATCACTGCGGCATTCACGGCTCTCAGATGAATGGGACGATTACGGTAACCTGAGCCGAGAACCACCGCATTCAACACGAAAAAAACAATCCTCCTGAACGAACGAGGTTCGGTGGGTTTCTCGACGGACGCGGAGGAGGATGCGCCAACGAAAGCAGCGCGCATCCCACCTCCCTCTGCAAAATGAATTAGTTCTATATGGAATCCGAGCAGACCTATGCGGACAACATGTTGTTCAATGTTACGTCAACCTAAACAATTATTATGGCTACGCGAAAAAAGATTACTCCCAAAGCGAGAAAGACCGTTCCGCTCCACATAAAACCAGATCAAAGAGACCCGGCGCATAACCCCGCCATGCACCGCCGCATCCTCACCTTCATCAATGAAGCCGTTTCTATTGACGACCTGATGTTTGAAAGAAGAAACGCCGTGCATGTTGAAGGTGGCTTCGGCCACCAGGGCAATCCGCAGCATGAGGATAATCCGGACAACATGAAGATGAAACGCAAGATGCTCATGAGCCGTGAAACGGCCAGGCGGATTTTGGATTTGAGAGAAAAACAATATCCGCTTGGCTTTCGCAACATCAACGAACTTTTTGCAAAAAAACAATTTATCATCAAGGATTTTATCCATCTTTTCGATCTATTCAGCGATACTTTGTATGGCCGATGGGAAACCTTTCCCCTGCCGATTCCGCGCCGCGGCCCAGGAGGAAATGATGGAGTAGTTCATGCGGCACTGTGTCACACGGGTAAAGTTCTCTTCATTACTGCGGCTGAAACCACCATGCTATGGGATCCGAACAATACGGCGGCTTCCACTTTTGAAGATCCCGCAAACCAGCCCGATTACTCACAACTATGCGGGCATCATGTTTTTCTGCCGGACGGAAGATTGCTTTCAGTTGGCGGAGGCGGATATGGCCCAAATCCGGTTGCACAATGGGGGTGGAAATTCGATCCGGTTGCAAAATCATGGTCGCGAACTTCAAACTCAATGAGCGAATCAAAATGGTATCCCACGGCAAACATCCTCAACGACGACAAAGTGCTCATCACCTGTGGCAACACCTCCGGCAACATGGACATTTATGACGTCGCTTCTGATACCTTTTCGCCCATGACCGGCGATACACGCCACTTCCCCAACCTTTATCCCGGGTTGCATGTCTTACCGAACAGCGTGATGGTTTATACCAGAACCGGATGGGGCAACGCGGGACCTGGCGGCTCGGCCACCGCGGATAATCAATCGGCCTTCTTTACCATCACTGGCGCCACTTCGGGTGTTTGGAACAACATCGCCGCGGCTTCCGTGAACAGATGCAAAGGCATGTCCGTGTTGTTGTACAGTTCAATTCCCCCATATGTGCGACTCATGGTGATGGGCGGTGTTGATAATGCCACCAACAACAGCTATGAGATCCTGGACGCTACGGTGCTATCCTCTTTATCAGCGTGGGGTCCTTCTACCCCGTTTCCCGATGGCGAACATCGCAGCTTATGCAGCGTCGTTTTGCTTCCTGATGGAAATGCATTTATGTGCGGAGGAATTCAAAGGGTCAATTCACCCTGCGCTCTCTACAATCCGATCACGGATAGCTGGTCGGCTATGGCAGCATTGCCGTCGATCAGAGATTATCATTCCGTCTCAATATTATTGCCGAGCGGGCAAGTAATGATGGCAGGATGGAACAACACTTCCATCGAACTCTACAACCCTCCCTATCTCTTCGCTGGAGGAAGACCAACAATCACCACCATTCCTGCTCTGGTGCATCATGGTCAAACATTTATGATCGAATCGCCCGACGCCGCCTCAATAGCCAAAGTTGTTCTCGTCAGACCGATGGCAATCACACATCAGACTGACGGAGAGCAGCGCGTATTGGAAATGCCGCTCACTCATGACCCGGCACATCCTACCCAGCTCACTCTTCTTGCTCCTCACGGAGGTCACCCACATGCAGTGGCGCCAAAGGGCTATTACATGCTCTTTGCCGTGAATATTCATGGCGTGCCTTCGGAAGGAAAATTCATTTTTCTGCACTGATATAGTTGAAAGATCAATCAAGTCGATTCCAAATCTGTCAACAGAAAGCGGCTGGGCAAATGTTCATTGGCTTGCAGCAAAATTCGCCGCTCCGCAATACCGGCGTCGCGGCCCCACTCCGCCGCTTGTCATTCGCCAACACCATTAACCACCAAAACCAATAGATGTCAGTGGAATCGAAAAGTCGTGAAAAGTAAAAAGTTGGGCTCCTCATTTCCGAGGCCTGAAAAACAAACAAAAGCAAAAATAAATATGGCAGCAATCAAGACAATCAAGATTCATCCGGCAATCGGCATTGCGCGGGTAGGCAACAGTCCCACTGAATTCTTCATCGGGCCAGAGTTGCCCGGAAAACACAAACAACCCTTTGGTGGTTACAAAGATGCCCAAGGTCGGATCAAACGACAGGCGGCGCGCTTCCGCCTCTTCGGCTACGACTCCCACGGGAAGCTCGTGAAGGAGATC
>JBDTOW010000302.1:0-5746 GCA_039933075.1 Verrucomicrobiota bacterium
CAACAACACGGCGACAACACCGTGTTCGAAATAGTTGCTCGCCGCCGTTAAACGTTTCAATTCGCCGCGGTGTAGCCGAGGGGCATCTTCCATTCCCCCACCCGGTCCTCGCAAGAGGGCCGGGTGTTCTTATTTTTAAACTCGCGACCGAGTGCCGTGTTCTGCTAAACAGAGATGAATTCCTTTTTTGTGAACCAAACTATGAACTCGTCTTCGCTCCTTACGCGCCGCGATTTTGCGCGGCGAACTGTTTCCGCACTTGGCCTTGCTGTGGTGGGCTTGCGCGTGGAAGCCCAGGCCGAAACTCCCACACGCCATCGTTTTCTTTGCTGCGATTATGAGGGTAACGAGGTCGCCATCGTCGCCGCGGACGGCTCGGTGGAATGGGAGTTTGCCGCGCAAACTCCGCAGGACTGCTGGATGTTATCAAATGGGAACGTGCTCTTTTGCTATCGCAATGGGGCCAGGGAAGTGTCCCGCGACAAAGAGGTCGTCTGGGAATACAAGGCGCCCGCCCTGGCGCAGTGCCACTCCTGCCAACCCTTGCCCGATGGGCGCGTGCTGGTGGCCGAATGCGGTATGAGCAGGCTGGTCGAGGCCGGCCGCGATGGCAAAGTCGCAAAGGCAATCAAGGTGGCTTCCGAGGCCAAGAACATGGGCCACCAGTTTCGTGGAACGCGCAAAACGGCTGATGGCCATTACTGGGTCTGCCTCATGGACGAGAAAAAAATCGTGGAACTCTCGCCTGCCGGCGCGCTGCTTCGGGAGATTCCGGTGGACGGATTCCCCCATGCCGCGGTCAGGCTTCCTGACCGTCATTTGCTGATCACGCTGGGCACGACCGGAAAAGTGATTGAACTGGATGAGAACCTGAAAATTGTCTGGCAGCTCGGCGAAAACGAAGTGCCGGGAAACCCGCTGCGTTTGCCCGCCGGATGTCAGCGTTTGCCGAACGGAAACACCATCGTCTGCAACTACCTGGTCGCTGCCTTCCTGGGCAAACAACCGCAGGCCTTTGAAGTGACGAGGGACAAACGCGTTGTCTGGGAATTCACTGATCACGCGCGGTTCAAGACCCTGAACCAAATTTATCTCCTCGACCATCCGAGCGGTGGGAATAAGGTCGAAGTGTTCCGGTGAAAAACCAACCGATCAACCATTAGCGAAAGGACTGAAGTGAAATCAGGCAGCCAACCAAACAAAGCCCGGGTTGTTCGGCGGGCTTTTACCCTGCGACTGAAGCCGGAGTCATTCGCCAATTACAAGCATTACCACGATAACATCTGGCCGGAACTCGTCCGGGAAATTGAAAAGTGTGGAATCGCTCGGATCACCACGTTCGAGAACAAACTGCAACTTTTTCTCTACTCCGAGATTTATGACAAAAAAGCCTGGGACAATTTGTGGAGTTCCAAGATCCATGACGAGTGGGCGAAGTGCATGGAACCGCTGATGCAATTTCGTCCCGATGGCAAAGTTGATGCCGGTCCATTGCGCGAGATCTTTCATTTGGAAACGGCGGCGGCCAGCCCGAAGAAAAAGCAAAGGAAAAAGGCAAAGTGAATATCGAGTTGAAAGGCAAGGTGGCCGTGGTCACTGGAGCGGGTCGAGGACTCGGCCGGCAGACGGGGCTCCATCTAGCCGCCCACGGAGCCGAAGTCGTCCTGGTTTCCCGCAACGCGGAACAACTGCGCGAGACCGAGGAGACCATCAAGCGAGCCGGTGGTCTCGCGCTGGCGATTCCAGCCGATGTCAGCCGCCTCGAATCCGTCGAGGAACTAAAGAAGGAAGTTGAACAACGCTTCGGGAGTGTCTCTGTTCTGGTAAACGCCGCGGGAATTTTCGGGCCGATTGCGCTCATCAAAGACAGCGAACCAAAACGCTGGATGGAAACCGTGGCGGTTAATGTATTCGGACCGTATTTTACTTGTCACGCGTTTGTCGGCGGAATGATCAAAAACGGATGGGGCCGGATCATCAATTTCACTTCGGCTGCTGCGCTCCATCCTCCGGGGCCGCTCAACAGCGCCTACGCCACCAGCAAGGTAGCCCTCAATCAGTTCACCCGGCACCTCGCCGCCGAGCTCGAAGGGACGGGCGTGACCGCCAATGTTCTTCACCCGGGCGATGTGAAAACGGAGATGTGGGCTGCAATTCGCGCGGAAGCCGAACGAATGGGACCCGAAGGAGAGCCTTATCGGAAATGGGTCGGTTGGGTGGAACAGACCGGCGGTGACAACCAGCAAAAAGCAGCCGACCTTGTGCTGCGCTTAATGGGTGACGAAGCTGCGGCGACCAACGGCCAGTTTCTCTGGATCGAAGGCGGTCTGCAATCGCCAATCCCGAGTTGGGCGGAGGCGCCTGGCGCTCAACCTTGGCGATAGGAGTAAGCACCGCATTCGGCTTAATGGGACAGTGTAAATCCGATATGAAATCGCGACACCACGCTCTAATTGACACCTCGCTTCAGCGAGTTGCTTGCGGGGTGACCAAAGGTGGGAACCGCTTCAGCCGTTTCCCACAGTCACTCAATACCGCTGAGCCTGTGTTTAAGGTAGCGCAGATTGGCAATCTGCTGTATCGCAGAATGGCATTCTGCGGCACGTCGGCAAGTGCCAGTGCATTCGAACTTTCGGACACTCTGCCGATTACAAATCGGCGATACGGCAGATTTCAAATCTGCGCTACCAGGCCGCGCTGTGCGGCGACCACTTACACCGCTGAAGCGGTTTTGGGTTCACTGAACGCTTCCTCGACCTCGCTAAAGCAAGGTGTTAATTCGAGGCAGTGATTCCGCCCCGGCGAAATCTATAGAAATCCGGCTAAACGTCAGCTCGAGATGGGCAGAGACCATAGCACTGTCTGGCGCCGGCTGCGGGCAATCGACGAGATCGGCGTCGTCGTCGCGCTGCTGAGCGTGTGTTTCCTATTGTGGCTGGCCACTGGGGACAACTTCGTGCGGCCGGCGAATCTCTTTCAGGTCGCGCGGCAGGCTTCGAGCTACGGCATCATGTCGGCCGGTATGGTGCTGCTCTTGTCGATGGGCGAAATCGACCTGTCGGTCGGGGCTATTCTCACGCTGGTCAACATCGTTACTGCTGTCGCGTTGCGCGAAGGAATGCCCATGCCGTTGGCCGCGCTCGTCGGTTTGGGCACCGGCGCAGCGTGCGGCCTTGTCAATGGTCTGCTCGGAATGCTGCTGCGGATTCCGACGATCATCGTGACTTTGGGCACGATGAGCATCTACCGCGGGCTGGCCCTCGTGTTGTCCAAGGCCACTCCGATTGGCAATTTTTCCAAAGACAACCTCCTGTTCGATCTGGGCAGCAGCAATCTGCTCGGCGTGCCCACCAGTGTGTTGGTCATGCTGGCGGTGGGCCTGGTGGGGCATGTGCTGCTGAACCATACGGCTTTCGGTTGGCGAGTGCAGGCCATCGGCAGCAACGCGCAGGCCGCACGCTTCTCCGGCATCCGCCTCGCCCGCTATCGGGTCGTGGCCATGACCCTCATGGGACTGGTCGCCAGCATCGCCGGCATCATGGAACTCGCATTCCTTCAGTCCGGCAGTCCGACGACGGGTCAAGGATATGAGCTCTATGTCATCGCGTCGGCGATCATCGGGGGCACGGCCCTGACCGGCGGCAGCGGCTCAGTGGCGGGCGGAATCCTGGGCGCGCTACTAATCGCCGTGATCCGCAATGGCCTGGTGCTGCTGGAACTCTCCGCCTATTGGGGCACCGTTGTCACCGGCGCAGTTATTATCGCCGCCGTCGCCATCGGCGGTTTGGTAAAAAGACAATGAAAGGAATAGAAGATGAACCACGAAAATTATCCGATTGCGCCTCCTGGTTTTTTTGTTAGCCCAAGAAAAAATTCTTGCCTCCAGTCCTTCTTCCTCCCGCCGCGACGCAAGAGCGGGGAGAGGACTGAGGAGAGAGGCCGGCCAGTATGCTCAAACGCCTCCTCTCCCCGGCCCTCTCTTCCATTCAATGGAAGAGAGGGAGTTGTTCCAATTGCGCCTCGAGGGCGTGCCTTCGTTGCTCGAATGGCGTCAGTGCTGCAAATGTTCCTGGTCCCACTTCTCCTCTTGACGCTGGCGCTCGTCGTCAGTTGCAAAGAAAAACCCTCCGGCAACGAATCGCCCAAGCCCAATGCGAAAATAAAACTCGGTTACGTGCTGCATGGCTTGAATGATTTTACGCAGATCATCAAACAGGGCGCGGAAGACGCCGCACGGGCCGAAGGCTTGATAGTCGATGTGGTAGGACCGGCCGGTTTTTCAGCTACCACCGACGCGATTGCCATGTTCGAAGGCATGACGCAAAAGCAAGTCAATGGATTGGTCGTCGTGCCGATGCCGGGCGAGGTCTGGGTCACTCCAATTCGCCAGGCGACCCAGGCTGGTATCCCGGTGCTCACGGCCAACGTCACGAGCCCCGGTTCAACTGCCATCGCCTGGTTCGGACAGGACGAGTATGCGAGCGGCGTGATCCTGGCCACCGAGTTGCGGAAGTTCCTCGCCGCCCAAAACCGGCACGACGGCCGAATCATCGTCGGCATCTGCTCTCCAGGAGTGGCTGTGCTGGTCGATCGTTACGAAGGATTCAAGACGGGAATGGCGGGCACCCAATACCAGATCAGCGATCCTTTCGATGTGAATACCGAGAACACGGCCAACTACGGCGCGTGGGAAAACCTGGCCGGGGCCAATCCCAACACGGTGGCCATGGTGGGGCTGTGCTCAATGGACATGCCGAACCTGGCCAAGCTCAAGGAGCGCACGAAAGGAAAGTGGCTCGTAGCCGGCTACGACCTGGGACGCGAAACGCTGGACGCGCTCAAGGCTGGCACCGTGCAAGTCGTCGTCGGCCAGCATCCATACTTGCAAGGCTACCTCCCGGTCGTCGCCCTCGCCCGGCACTTGCGCGACAAGCAACCGCTGCCACGAGGCTGGATTGACGTTGGCACGGAGGTCGTCACACGGGACAACGCCGAGGGACTCTATGGACGTGAAACCGACGAAAAGAAACAAACCCAGTGGTATGCGGACTATGTGGCCAGGCATTTTGCCGATTTGAACTCTCTCGCGAAACCACCGCCGAAACCCAGGAAGTGAACAACGCGAAGGCGAACAAACAGAAGATGGTTTCCGGTTCCTCTCGCACAAACTTCGGCGTGCTGCCGGCATCTTGCCGGCAGAAGCAGCCTGGATCTGCCGACGAGACGCCGGCTGCACGTTAGCTCGAAACCGCGCGGTATCCCGTTAGCAGAAAATTATGGCTGTCAGCGTTCCTTGCATCCAACTCGATCGCGTCTCAAAACGCTTCGGCGGTGTGACGGCGCTCGACCAGGTGAGTTTTCAGATTCGCCGCGGCGAAATTCACGCGGTGGTGGGCGAGAACGGCGCCGGCAAGTCGACGCTGATGAAGCTGCTGGCCGGAGTCCATGAACCAGACGCCGGAGAAATCCAGATTGACGGACGGAGCGCGCGATTGAAAAGCCCTCGCGACGCCCGACTACAGGGCATCAGCATCGTTTTTCAGGAGTTGAACTTATTTCCGCACCGCACGGTGGCCGCCAACGTATTCGCCAATCGCGAATTGATGAGTCGCTGGGGCTGGGTCGACCGCCGGGCGATGCGCGAGGCCACCCGGGGCGCGCTCTCGGAGCTGAATGTCCCCCTTTCCCCGGACGCGCTCGTGGGCCCGCTCGCCATCGGTGAAAAGCAACTCGTCGAGATCGCCCG
>JBDTOW010000303.1:0-5745 GCA_039933075.1 Verrucomicrobiota bacterium
GTCGTTTTGCTCCGGCGTCTGCCCCCGTTTGGCGATTTCCTCCTTTGTGGCATCAGCACCCAGTTCCACCAGCGCGTCCCGGATTTTGACGATAACATTGCCCCGGGTGATCCGGAGTTTGCCGCCACCGGACTCAAGGCCGCATCACTCATCCGCCTGGGCTTTCTCGCGGTGCTGCCGGACTCGGCCCTCCTCGGCAGAATCGGCTCGCTGTCATCCACCCGACGTCTCCGCTTGCTGGCCAACCTGTGCCGCCATCTCGGTTCGCAGGAACAGCCCGGCACGAAGAAATAACAGCCCGCCAACGGCGCCGACTCCGTGGACGACAGGATGCGGTTGATGTGATCAACCAGCTTTTCTTTGCGATTATCGATGATGTCATGGACAGGCATGGCGGGTTTCTCCGTTGCGTAAGACGGGTTGAGCAACTACGGTGTCGGCATGAAATTCCGAGTGCTGATCGAACCGGACGAGGATGGTGTTTTCGTGGCTGAATGTCCCGTGCTGCCGGGATGCGTCTCTCAAGGCAAGACTCGTGAGGAGGCCGTTGCGAATATTGGGATGCAATCCAGGGTTACCTTCATAGTCTAGAAAACCACAGCGAACCGATCCCCAGCCCGGTAGCGGAGGAAATCGTTGATGTCACCAGATGAGCCGCCTGCCGGTCTGTTCCGGTGCAGACGCAGTTAAAGCCTTCCGCAGACTCGGTTACGAGGTGGATCATCAAACCGGCAGCTATCAGCGATGATGCTCTCAAATTTCCACTTATATACGATTTGAAGAATCGTATCCCGCTCTCGATGTTGGAAGAGTTGGCGATAACCAATCCAGTCGCGCGATTGGTAGTGCAATACAGAAGACTCCGGACACAGGTTTCGCGACTGGAATCCATTTCGGCCGCCGCGAACAGAGGAGTAATCCGTCCATTGTTCAATCAGATACGGTCTCGCTGCGGCCTAGTGTCAACGACCGAGCCGAGTTTGTTTGATATCCAACCGCAACTTGGTTTCGAGTCGTGCTTTGATCGGAGCATAGGACCTTTCTTCCGGCATCCCAAGCAAGCGTTAGACAAACTGGCCGCATTGACGAAAGATCCTGTGCTTCGCAAGGTGATTGCGAGCAAGGCGCAAGTTGACCCCTTCATGGCAAGACATCCGTTGATGCAAGGGCTGAATTGCGACGATCTCCTGCTCTCCCTCGCGTTTGGCCTTTCCGACGCAAAACTGAGCAAGCGATTTCTGATTGACCGGTTGCGGGCCGCAACCATCCGCCATGATTTGGAGAAGCGATATCAAGTCATGGAAAGAAATCCAGCGGAAGAAGACGGAATTTCAAACCGCCAGCTTTTCTCCACTTTCATTCCGCCGCTGACACACCGGCGCAAGCGACGCAAAATCGCCCAGACGGCTTGAAAAGTGGCGACTGTGAGAATTGAGTAGCCCGCTTCTGCTCACCCTTGCTGAGTCGGGTTAGGCTCAAACTGTCGCGGCTTGTGGCAGCGTCACAATGGCCGGACCAAAGTTCAATCGCGCCGCCTGCGCCTGCGCGTGTTCGTTGCTCAAATGCCCATACACCTTCCCAATGAGAATCCCGCCGTCCTTGTGGCCTACCCAGCGGGCAATCGTCATGTAGTCAATCCCTCTCATCACGGCGTAGCTGATGAAGTGGTGCCGGCAGTCGTGGAAGCCGAACCTTTGCAGGTGCTCCGGCAGCGGCCGTTCCTTGGCCTCCAACCGCGCCCTCTGGCATTGCGGGCAGGCTGTCGGCGTCGCTTTGCCGAATGTGATTTGTTTGCAGTCCTGGCAAATACGACCCGACGCCCGTGTCAGCAGCAGGGATTCCCGGAAAGTCTTTGAGCGATCGTCCTGGTCGCCGCGTTGCGGACTAGGAAACAGCCATTGCGAGTCCGGCGCGCGGCGGCTGTGCATGGCCTTTAGATGGGTTTCCAATTCGGTGCTGAAGTCCACGCGCCGCGCTTCGCGATTTTTCGTGTCGGCGTCAGCGCCGATGGTTAGCAACTTGTGCTCAAAATCCACGTCGGCCCAACGGAGCTTGATCGTTTCCTGTTCGCGGGCACCGCACAACGCCAACAGGCGAACGTAGTCGGCAAACTCCGCGCCGTTCTTCGAGGCGACCGAAGCCGCTCGGCAGAACTGGTCAATGTTTCGCGGGTGGGGAGGCGACGGGCTTTCTTCTCGCTGCGTTGCCATGGGATGCCGTCCACAGAACTTAGGGCACCTGCCTATGTGTCGGAGCCTGTCCTCGCCGCGTTCCACGAGCACCGTTCGGAATTCCTCTTGCGCTTCTGCGGTTGTCTCGGCTTCCAATGGCCACCCATTTTACCGACTTAAGTCCGGCGTCGTCTTCGACGGTGATCCGTGCCAAAAATTTGCCATTGCGCCTCCATAGCCCTCGAATTGGATGCTTGCGGTTATCGCAGACCTTGGTGTACTTATGACGACGTGAGTTTGAGCCAGGTTTGCTTTGAGTTGCATTGGTTTTCATACGGCAACACTGTCGCAACTTCTGTAGCAAATCTCAATCTCACCAAGACTTATTAGATAGCCGATGTGGCGGAATTGGCAGACGCGCTAGACTCAAAATCTAGTATCTTTACAGATGTGTGGGTTCGACCCCCTCCATCGGCACCATCCAAATCGTTAACTTGTGTCGGATCGATTGACACGTTGTTACAGTATTGTTGCACTCTAACGCTAGATTCCGATGCCTTTGCCGCGGTCTTGTGCGCGCGTATTCCGAATAGAATGGGGAGGGCCGAGGTTCGATGCAGTTTTTGGAATTATTTCGACCGACTCAACCTTGGCGATTTCCTCGGTCAAATATTCACGAACGCAAATTGGCACTGTGGCAAGAGTCGGCTCGCCGTAGTATGCCAGCGCTTTGAGTGAAAGGACGGGGTTGAATTCAGGATAAAGTGCCTTGGTTGCTCCAAGTGCCTTGGACAATGTGATCCCGGCCATAAGTAGCGTGTAAATGTCCAAGTAATCCTTTGGTTCGGCCCGGACTAGAATTACTTTCATCTTCTGTGCCGCAAGATCGAGAAGCGAAGCGATGTAAACTTGGTTGTTCTCGCAACGCTCAGGTTCGCCAACGCGCCCGATTGTAAGCCCGCCGAAAAATGAGACTTTAATGACTCCGCTCCGATCCACGGTGAAACCGCAAGTGTTCGGCTCGGATTGAATTAGCTCCGCGCCATCCAGGAATGCCAGGCTCCGGCTCAGAACGTCCGCCGAAACGGGCTGGTTTGTGAAAAAATCGAAATCAACGGATTGTCTCCCGCCCAAACGCAAGGCAACGGCAGTTCCGCCATACAAAACAAAATGCCCAGGGACTTGAGAAAGTTCTGGCCACAAGCGTTGCTGTTCCGCAGGGAGAATATCCAGACGCGGCCTCATTCGGGGATAGCGCGCTGAGGTAGTGCGGGAACGGGAAGAAGCTTTAAGCGCTGGTGCCAATAATGCCACGAACGATTGTCAAAGAGACCGGGAGGGGCGGATCGCAACGCTTCGCGGAATGCGCCTTTGCCATGATGATCGAGGACAAAACAGATGTCCGCCCACGTTCCGAACACCATGATTCGACATAGAAAAAGCGCTACGTTCTCAAGCGTTTCGTCAGCCGATTGCCACCAGCAAACGCGCCGAGCAATGGAAGCCAGCCGTTCAGAATCTTTTTCTGTTGTCAGCACACTGGTCACCTTATTTGGATGCAACGAGAACATAGCAAAACAGGGGTGGATGGCGAGCCTTTACGCTGTCGCCAAATTCAATTTGATCCCATGTCGGAACTCGGTGCTGATGTTTAGCCTCCGCTGGCTTGGTCGGATCGCGAAAGAAATGAACCGAAAATTATGAAAACGAACCGATTCTCGATCTTCCTCTTAGGCGCGACCCTCGCATCCGCGGCGCCAGCGATCCTTGCTGAGCCATCGATCTCCAACTTCATGGCCGCACCAGGCAATGCGCAAGTGGCATTGAGCTGGAATGGCTCGACCAATGCCACCGGCTATAATGTCAAGCAAGCGACATCGGCCACGGGTCTGCTCACCGTTATCGCGACGAACCTTCCAGACCCAGGCCTCGTGGTCACCAATGTCAGGAATGGGATAGTTTACTTCTTCGCAATTTCTTCCGTTTCGGATGGATTTGAAAGTGCCGACACACCCCGGCTCCCCACGGAGGGCCGGCTGTTTATGTGCAATTACATCGCGGGCAGCAGTATGAGAGTTTTTGAGCCCGATGGCCGGTCGCGCAGTGAACTGGCGGTGCCGGAGCCTCCAACCAACCTCTGCTTTGGCGGCGAAAACCGGGAAATGCTTTTCATCACCGCCAGCACGGGCCTATACGGCATCACCCGGATGCCTGATCAATACATCATAAAAAAGCATCTGCGCCGTCCTGCTGATGCCATCGTTGAATTGGAGGTCCAACGGCGATGAGCCGGCAATCGGTCAATAGGTCTGCCGATAATTCTCAACATGGAATGATACGATCTCTCCCCTGGCGGCGCATGAATGATGGAAGGGACGTTGCCCTTCACAAACGCGGATGAGGCGCGGCCTCGGCTGGCTTCGTCGCATCGCGACGGAAATGACCTGAACATTATGAAAACGAACTCAATTTCCGACTACCTCACGGGCCATACTCGCTTCGACCAACAAAAACAGTTCCTCACCCTGCTCCTCCTTTGCGCCTGGCCTGGAGCCAGCATTACTCGAGCGCAATCTCCCGCCGGGCCACAAATTAAGCCACCCAGCTCAGTCGAGCACAAAGCCGTTTACGCAGGCGAAAACACTTCCGTCTCTGTTGTTGCCACTGGTACCGCGCCGCTCTCGTTCCAATGGCGGCTTGATGGACGTGACTTAACCGGCCAAACAAACACGACGCTTTCGATTACAAACGCGCGCGCTGCCGATGAAGGGGATTACACAGTCCTCGTCACCAATGCATTTGGACAGGCGGCGAACCGGCCGGCCCATTTGTTTGTCGTCCCGGAGGATGAATTGCTTGTGCGCAATTACACGAACGAGTTGGGCAGACGCCTCCCGTACCTCTGCATTGTGCCCCAGAATTATGATCCATCCCTCCGCTACTCGTTGTTCGTTGGCATGGCGGGGGCAGGAGTAAACGAAAACAACTATCGGAACTTTTTTGGGTCCGGCGGCTTGCTGGGGGCTGACGGTGACGTGTTGACGTCTTACCGGGAGCGCGACCGGCGTCCGACTATAATGTTATCGCCGCTCCGCCGGTCGAGCGAACAGAACTGGAACCCAGTTGACCTGCCGCTCGTGGTGGGCATGATTAACCAACTCGTTGCCCAGTATAGCATCGCCACCAACCAAATTCATCTTTGGGGTTTCTCCGATGGCGGCGGAGCCAGTGTGACGCTGCTGGAAACCTACCCCAATCTCTTTGCGTCCGGCCTTTTTGTCTCGGGAACCGGACTCACAACCAAGCCGTCGCTTTTCGAGCATGTACCGCTCTGGGTCGTTCATGCCGCCGACGATTCCACCGTGAATGTGTCTTCCGCGCGCAACCTTGTCTCGGCGCTGCGGCAAGCTGGGGGGACGCCTATTTACTCTGAGTTTGCATCGGGAGGGCATCTCATTGCTAGAGTCACATTGCTTACGCCGCTCTTGATGGACTGGTTGCTGGAGCAGAGGCTGGGCACGGCGCCAACCGGGCCGATGCTTTCGATCAACAGCCCCACTCAAGGCGGTCTCCA
>JBDTOW010000304.1:0-5734 GCA_039933075.1 Verrucomicrobiota bacterium
GGCGGAATACGCGTTCGGCCTTGAACCCGGACACGCGGATCAGAGTCCATTGAGGGCTTTCCGATCCGGTCCGTCTTATTCAAACAGGATCTCCTACGAGCGCCTCGCGGTCCTTTCTGACATTCATTTCGAGTGGCAAACGTCAACCGATTTGATCAATTGGAGTAAGGCTGTGCCTCCACTGGAAATCGTCGGTCCAGGCCGCGACCCGTCGATGGAGCATGTCGAGGTCGGGTTTCCAGGCGGCTGCGATGCCTGTTTCTTTCGGTTAATACTAAAACAATCACCATGAACACTCCCCACACCGTTATCCGGCGCGGACCCCGGCGTCTCCTCGAGTTTGCGTGCGTTCTCCTGGCTTGGCTTCCTGTTTTGCCGGTGAAACTCCAGGCGCAGTTCGCTTTCGTTACAAACAACGATGCCGTTACCATTACTGGATATACCGGTTCCGGGGGCGCGCTAAAGATACCCAGCACGATTAACGGCCTAACGGTTACCGCTATCGACGACTTTGCGTTCGCTGGCCTCGCCAGTTTGACGAGCGTGACGATTGGCACCGCCGTGACTTACATCGGCTTTGCAGCATTCTCTGGCTGCACCGGGCTTGCCAACTTCACCGTGGACACTCTCAATCCGGCTTATCGCAGCCTCGACGGGGTGTTGTTCAACAAAAATAAAGACACGCTGGTTGCGTATCCGGCCGGGAAGGGCGGCGACTACGTGGCGCCTAACGGTACAACCAGCATCGGAGCCGAGGCGTTCTTTGGTTGCACCGCCCTGACCAGCGTGACTCTTCCCGGCAGCGTGACCAACATTGGGGAGGGGGCGTTCGAAGAATGCACCGGGTTGACCAGTGTCCCGCTTGGCAGCGGCGTGGCCAGCTTAGGGCTCAGGGCCTTTGCGAATTGCACCGCCCTGACAAGCGTGGTCATCCCACTCAGTGTGACGAACCTCGTAGCAAACTACTTTAAATTTGACCGTTTTAGTGGTTCGTTCGCCGGTTGCACCAGCCTGACCAACATCACGGTGGACCCGCGCAACACGACCTACAGCAGCCTGGACGGTGTAATGTTCAACCAGAGCCGGGATACGCTGATTACGTATCCACCCGGCAATGGTGGAGACTACATCGTGCCCAACAGCGTGACCACGATCGCAGGCGGGGCGTTCGGCGGCTGCACCCGGCTGACCGGCGTGTCGGTTGGCAGCGGCGTAGCCTGCATTGGGGGATCGGCCTTCGCTGGTTGCACCGGCCTGAGCAGCGTGGCCATTCCCAACAGCGTGACCAGTATCGGGTACGTGGCGTTCCTTCGCTGCTCCGGCTTGACCAACATCACAATCGGCAACAGCGTGACCAACATCGCGGACCAGGCGTTCTCTCGTTGCACTGGCCTGAGCAGCGTGACCATTCCCAAGAGCGTGACCAACATCGGAAGCGGTGTGTTCGAGGACTGCACCGGGCTGAGAAGTGTCTTTTTTGCGGGCAATGCGCCTACCCAGGTCGATTACTGGGATCCGTTCCTTGGGGCGAGTTCTCTGACCGTTTATTACCTCGCGGGCAACGCAGCGTGGGGACCGACCTTCGCGGGGCGTCCCGCCGTCCTGTGGAATCCCGTGATTCAAGTCGGCGATGCCAGCTTCGGTGTGCGGAGCCACGGATTCGGTTTCAACATCGTCGGGACACGGAATAACCCCGTCGTGGTGGAAGCGTCCAGCAGTCTCGCCGAGAGCACCTGGGTGCCGTTGCAAACACTCACTCTCACCAACGGATTGGTAGCCTTCGCCGATTCGGCCTGGACGAATCATCCCGCCCGTTTTTACCGCCTCCGCGCGCCGTAACACGCTCTACCAAAACTGAACGCAACTTTATGGAGAATCACCGCCAGTGGAGCGTGTCTCGACGGAAACCATTCTTGATCGATGCTGCATTGACCTGGAACAAGCAGTTGAAACCGCGAAATACGCGAACCACGCGAAAACAGATCGGATTGAAGAAAAAGACGGATTCACCCATCCGTGAGAACGTGCACTTCGATTCAACTTTTTTCCTTTCGCGTATTTGGCGTGTTTCGCGGTTTGCACTGACGAATTCAGGATTAAGCGATCGAGAAGCAAATTTCGCGCAACTTCCTCGAGGTTTTTTCCCAGTAGAGAGTGAACGCAACAATTCTTGGTATGAAAATATGCTCGGCCAGGCTGTCATAAACTCTTGTTCGATTGACGGGTTCAGTCACGAATAGCGCATTGATTTATTGAACAGGCCGCGGATCGCGGGTTGGCGAACGCAAAACGATTATGAACCAGATCAAATCAACCTCGTGACGATCTTGCTTCCACGGCGTGATCGCGCTCTTCATTGGCTGGATGACGTCCGTCGCTTGCGCAGGCACAATCCCCGATGAACTTCGAGAAGCCACAGTCAACGCGCGCGACGCCTCGGGTAACACGCCGCTTCATGCCGCCGCGCTGCGGGGCGATTCAGCCACGGTCGCCGCGCTGTTAAAATCCGGTGCGGAGGTCAACGCAACAAATCACGCCGGTGCCACGCCTCTTCTCTATGGCGCGCACAACACTGCCATCGTCCGCGACCTGCTCGATCGCGGGGCGAATCCGAACATGGCGTCGGCCCTCGGTTCCACGCCGCTCATGGCATGAGGACCATCGCACTTTGCCGGCCGCCCGCGAAAGTGACCGCGACAGCGATGAACAACTTTACGCGCTGGCGCTCTACGTCTATTCGCTCAAACCGCCACACAATCCCAACTTGCCAAAGACACTGGAACAGAAAGCCCTTGTTGCGCGGGGCGAAAAGGTCTTCAGGGACTCAGACAACGGCTGTGCCAAGTGCCACACGCCGCCGCTTTACACGAACAACGGGCTGCTGCCCGTGGAAGGCTTCGCCGTGCCCGCCGGCCATCCCGAGGAATCCGACATCATGGACCGGAAGCGCATCGACACCGACCCGAACCTGACGCTCAAAACCCGCCGCGGGAAGAGAGGGCTGGGGAGAGGAGGCGCGTTGATGTCTTTGAATTGCCCCTCTCCTCGGTCCTCTCCCCACTCCTTCGTCGTGGGGAGAGGAAGAAAATTTGCGCGAGCTGCGAAGACTTGCACGGATAGTAGTACGAAAAAGGAAGAGCTTGCGGCTCCGCCGTCAGTTCACCCAGCCGGAGAGTAGGGCCGCCGGCCGAACCGTCTCTGCTTTCGTGTAATTCGTGTATTTCGTGTTTAGAATTGCCGGAGTTAGTATGCAACCTGGGTCGCAATCGCCACTCACCCACAGGTGGGGCTCACTGAACGCAGTCGATTCGGGGCAAATAGTTCATCCTCTGTTGGCTCCGTTTCCTTCTGTTTACTTCCACTGCGGTTCCAAGGTTGATGTCTTAAGCGCGTGCAGACAACGCCTCTTGCTCGCAACGGAGAGAACTGCGACGCTGGTTGCTCGTCGTGCAATTATGCCAGCCGCCGATCCAGATCCGAACGTGCCAGCCGCCGGGGCCAGCGAATTTTCCCCGACCCATTGGAGTGTCGTCCTGGCGGCGGGCCAGTTCGATTCGCCGCAACGCGCCGCGGCGCTGGAGAAACTTTGCGGCACGTATTGGTATCCTCTTTATGCCTATTCCCGCCGTCAAGGCAACCAGCCCGCCGATGCCGAAGACCTGACGCAAGCTTTCTTTTCCGCGTTCCTCGAGAAGAACTATGTCGCCCGCGCGGATCGTGACCGGGGCCGCTTCCGCACGTTCCTCCTGACCTCGTTCAAGAATTTCGCGGCCAACGAATGGGATCGCGCCCGAACCGTCCGGCGCGGCGGCGGACGACAGATTGTCTCGTTGGACGCAGGCGGCGCTGCCGGGAAGCGTTACGGATGGAAGTGGCCCAGACCGTTGCGAACGCCGACGAGGTGGACGCAGAACTGCGTCATCTCATTTCCAGCCTGCGCTCGTGAACACCCCGCACGCATGTGAACGGTGCGGCCGGCTCCTGGGAGACGCGGTCCTCACGGACATTTGTCCGGCCTGTATCGCCCGGCTCGGAAATGCTTCCTGGATGGAGGAATCGGATGACGACATTCTCGCGACGGTTCGTCCCGAGCCGCTGCGGATTCGTTATTTCGGCGACTACGAATTGCTGGAGGAAATCGCCCGCGGCGGGATGGGCGTGGTCTTCAAGGCCCGCCAGATCAGCCTCAACCGCATCGTGGCGGTGAAGATGATTCGCGGCCACGTGCTGGCCAGCGAAGCGGACATCCGGCGCTTTCAGACCGAAGCAGAAGCCGCCGCCAGTTTGCAGCACCCGAACATCGTCGCCATTCATGAAGTCGGCGAGCATGAGGGACAGCATTACTTTTCGATGGACTACCTCGCGGGCCAAAGTCTCGCACAGTTGGTCCGCGAACATCCCTGGCCGGCGGACCGGTCGGCGGTGTGTGTGAAGACCATTGCCGAAGCGATCCATTACGCGCATCAGCGCGGCGTTCTGCACCTGGATCTCAAGCCTTCGAACGTGCTGATCGACGGCGCGGGCGATCCGCGCATCACGGACTTCGGCCTGGCCAAACGTCTGGGCGGCGAGACGGGATTGACCATCACCGGCGCGGTGTTGGGCACGCCGAGTTACATGTCGCCGGAGCAGGCGGGCGGCAGACGTGGGGAAGTGAGCGCCGCGAGCGATGTCTATTCGCTGGGCGCAATCCTCTACGAATTGCTGGCGGGCCGTCCTCCATTTCAAGGGGAGACGACATTGGACACGGTCAAGCTGGTGGTGGAAACAGACCCGGTGTCGCCTCGGCTATTGAACCCTAAAGCGCCACGCGATCTGGAGACAATCTGTTTGAAGTGCCTCGATAAAGATTCCCCACGGAGGTATCACTCGGCCCAGGGGCTGGCGGAGGATTTAGGACGCTTTTTAAGGCACGAGCCGATTCAGGCGCGTCCAGTGACGACCCCCGAGCTGCTGCGACGCTGGTGTCAACGCAAGCCGGCGGTGGCTTCGTTGGTGGCTATCGCCCTCCTGCTCTTCGTGGTGGGGACCGCGGGTGTTCTCTGGCAATGGCGGCGGGCCGTGCTGAATGCGAATGAAGCCCGACAGAACGCGCAGGAAGCCCGGCAAATTCTTTACGCGGCGGACATGAAGCAGGCGCAGCAGTTCGTAAAAGACGACAACCTGGCTGACGCGCTGAAGCTGCTGAATAAGTATCGCCCGAAGGCGGGCGAAACAACCGACCTTCGTGGTTTTGAATGGCGCTACCTTTGGCAGCGTTGCCAGGGCGATACGAATGACATCCTGCCAGGCGTGAAGGAGTGGGTAATGTGGCTGGAGTATTCGCCTGACGGAAACTATTTGGCGGCGTCTGCGAAAGAGGGAGTCCTGGTTTTCGATGTGAAATCAAAAAGCGTCGTCGCGCGGCTCGCCGAAGGAAGCAGTCCGGACGGAGTCCCTCCTTGCGCCATCTTTACGCCGGGCGGCAGGACGCTCATCACGGCGAGTCAGGGGCAAGTTAAGTTTTTTGAAACGACGCATTGGACCCAACAGCCGATGACGTTGACTAACGCCGCCGGGCCGATTGCAATTTCTCGGGATGGCAACGCTCTGGCGACCATGCGGCCCGGGCCATTCGAGGGCTGGGCCAACGCCACGATCTGGAACCTCCGCACACTCGAAGTCTCGGCCACGCTGACCAATGTGGCCGGTCCGCTCGTTTTCTCGCGAGACGGACAACATCTGGCGACCTATT
>JBDTOW010000305.1:0-5718 GCA_039933075.1 Verrucomicrobiota bacterium
TGTACGATGTTACTCACTAGAACCTGAATCTAGCGCGTCTGCCAATTCCGCCACGCGGGCATACTGTGAACAAGGTGCTGGTGAATTAAATTCCGATAGGACTTATACTTGCACAGAGTTTGCGACAGTGTTGCCATATGAAACGCATGGCAACGTCAAGCAATCCAACTGATTCAGACATCAAATTCACGGCGATACAGATACACCAAATTTCTGGACAATCGCAAGCACTCAATTCGCAGTCTATGGCGACGTAACGGCAAGTTTGTGGAGGGGAGCTGGCGTGAATGTGAACAAGGCAATGAGCGACGCCGGCGGGCCAGCGCGTCCGAATTGACAACTGAAGCAGCCCGTTCGCGTCGGCTCCAGTGACCTTGTTCGGCATTTTGTGTTGTTCCATCATGTCTTAACTTTCAACAATCCCAGGGTGCCCGGATCCAGACGTCCTTCGAAATATTTCTCGATGACTTCTCTGAACTCGGAGTGAGAAACCGCGGCGAGCGAGAAGAGGGTCATCGAGGACCTTACCTTAATGTCATCGGGATACCCCATGATGTCTGATGCTGATTTTCCGTGGACCGACAGAAGGGCTCTGCAGCATTCGAGGAGTCGAGGCCCAAGAACGGGGTGACTCAGGTACGATCGGGCTTCATCCAGATTTCTGATCGCATATTTCCTGGCGGTGGAGCTTTTTCCAAAGCCATCCACCTGGGGAAAAATGAACCACATCCAATGACTCTCCTTCCGCCCCCGCCGCAATTCCGACAGCGCACCATCGAAGATGCCTTCTTGTGCGGACACGAAGCGAGAGAGGTCGAATGTATCGTTTTGCTCACAGTACTCGCGCGATGTCATGTGGGTGGCCTGTATTCTGCCAAACTTTGATTATACGACCCACCAAACGAATCGACCACGGGTTTGGGACCCTCGCCTTTTGCTCCCTTGCCCTGCAATCATCCTGACGAATAGTCGCGGATACGGCAACCCATGACCTGACGCCGGTGAAAGCGCAACTTACGTCCTTGGCCAGCTTTTCCGGTCTTCTGGCATCCAGTCTTCGCGTCGGTTGAAGAAAACATCGTCACTTCCCGCCAGCGGGAAGCAGTTGCACCGTCAGCGCCGAAGCCGCATTCCCTGCTCGATAGATGCGTTGTGTCGCTTTCTGGAAATCTCCCGGCGTCGCAGTCGGGATGTTCACGAAGGTCTGTGGATTGCGGTCCACGAGCGGGAACCACGAGCTTTGCACCTGCACCATCACGCGATGCCCGCGGCGGAATGTGTGGAATACGTCGGGCATGGTAAACTCGATTTTCAGCACCCTACCCGGATCAAACGGCTGCGGACTCTCGAAGCTGTTGCGAAACTTGCCTCGAAAAACATCGCCGCGCACAAGTTGCTGATAGCCGCCCATCGCGAGGTGGGCAGGGTTGGGCTTCGGGTCGGGGAAGTCCCCAGCATAAACGTCTACAAGCTTAACCACCCAATCCGAATCGGTACCCGTCGTGGAGACGTGCAGCGTCGCCTTCAACGGGCCGGCGAAAGTAAGGTCGTCTTCCAACACTTCGGTTTCATACACCAGCACGTCCGGGCGCGACGCGGCGAAACGCTGATCGTGGACCGGATACGACCGTGGGTAGCTGGTGGTTACCTCCATGGTGTAAGGCACCGGCTTGGCCGGGTCGCTCACGTACTCATCGAATGCGTCGACATTTTCGCGCGGCGGATTGAAGTCAAGCGCGCCACCCGCCCGAAAATAGAGTGTGCGCGCCGCTGCCTGCTTCGGCGGCCACGCATCGAAGCGGCGCCACCGATCGGTGCCGGTTTCGAAGACATAGGCCTCGGTCGCCGTATAGTTGGTATCGCCCTTGAGGAAGTGGCGGAAGAACGGCAGCTCGATCTTCTCACGATAAAACTCCGCTGTCTTCGCGTGAAAATCGATATCGCCCAGCTTGTCGCCGTCACCCCGGCCCCACCCTCCGTGCGCCCACGGACCCATCACGAGCACATTGGTGATCCCGGGATTCTGTCGCTCGGTCCACCGATACGTCTCGAGCGGGCCAAACAAATCCTCTGCGTCATACCATCCCCCGACCGTCATTACCGCGCAGTGGACATTCTTGAGATGCGGGCGAATATTGCGCGCCTGCCAGAAGGCGTCGTAGGTCGGATGCGCCAGGAACTCATTCCACTCGGGCGAGCGACCCTTTAACAGCAGCTTGTCGGAATTCCCCAGCGGCCCCATGCGCAAGAAGAAGTCGTAACCGTCGGGGGTCTTGAAGTTGAAGGGCTTTGAATCCTCGTGCAGCGGGTCGTCGGGTTTCTGGGCGAAGGAGTAGAAGAACCCGAAGTTCTGCGACAGGAAGAAGGCGCCATTGTGATGGAGGTCGTCGCCCATAAACCAATCCGAAATGGGCGCCTGCGGCGACGCTGCCTTCAGCGCCGGATGCGAATCGATCATTCCCATGGACGTGTAGAAACCCGGATACGAAATGCCGAACATGCCCACGTTGCCATTGTTGTTAGGCACGTTCTTCACCAACCAGTCGATCGTGTCAAACGTGTCGGAGTTTTCGTCCGTGTCTTTTGGACCTTTGTTTGGATTAAACGGCCGCACGTGCACGTATTCGCCTTCTGAGCCGTATCGGCCGCGCACATCCTGCGTAACGAGAATAAAATTGTTTGTTGCCAGCGTCCGGAATGAACCGGTTGGATCGGTGTAATTGTCCGTGCCGTACGGCTTCAACGCATAAGGCGTGCGGGTGAGAATCACAGGCCATGCCTCCGTATCGTCCTTGGGCACATAGACGCGCGTGAAGAGCCGCACGCCGTCGCGCATCGGTATGCGATGCTCGTATTTGGTGTAATGCTCAGCCAGCCAGACAACGTTCGTGTCAGCGGACTGCTCCGCGGATGGAGCACGGTACGCGGCAAGCGACAGAACCGCGAGCTGACAGCCAATGATCATACGCAAGACGCTCATTTCATCGCATTGTCTTCAAGCGGACTCACTCAGCAAGCGAAAATTCCATCGTTGTCAAAACTCCGTTCGCGCGGGAACCGGCGAAGAACAAGTTGTGGAGATTGTTTACAATCAGCGTGCCTGCCGAGAGTTATTTTCACGCATTTTGCGCGAAGAGGACGCGCTAATTATTCGCCAGTGACGGATGGTTCGGATTTTTGTTGGGAAAATTCCGTTGGCATCGACCGTGCTAAAAGATTATTTAGCAAAATAAATTGACACTCGGAGTGGATTTATTAAATTGCTATCCGTTAACCCAATTATCACAAAAAACATGAACCGACTATTTCGTAAACATAAGATCGGGGCTTTCACGCTCATTGAGCTGTTAGTCGTTATCGCCATCATCGCTATTCTTGCCAGTATGCTTTTGCCAGCGCTGGCCAAGGCCAAAGCCAAGGCGGTGAGGATTAAATGCACCAACAATCTGAAGCAAGTTGGCCTCTCGTTCCGTCTTTTCTCAACCGACAACGGGGACCGCTACCCAATGGGCGTTTCCACCAACGATGGTGGCTCTTCGGAGTATAACGCACTGCCCCTTTTCACGTATTACCATTATGGCGTGATGTCGAACGAACTCACCACGCCTAAAATTGTGCTCTGTCCCGCGGACAGCGGCGGCAATCGCAAAGAGGCAACCAACTTCTTCATGATCACTGGAAAAGGTGACTTTATTAAAAATAATCGCATCTCGTATTTCGTGGGTGTGGAAGCTGACGAAACCAAGCCTTCCATGCTTCTCGCCGGTGACCGCAACATAGATGACGGCACTGGGAATACGCTATATGGCAAAGTAGGCGGTGCTTATGTTAAAATCGGCACAAATAATACTTACCTGGTGAAGATAAAATGGACTGACAAAGATATCCACCAGGCTGCCGGTAACGCCGCATTGGGTGATGGTAGCGTGCAAAATCTCACTTCCAGCCGCTTGCGAGAACAGTTGAAGAATTCTGGCGACGACAACAACTATCTCCTGATTCCCGATTAATTTAACTCTGCTTCACACAGAAGGCGTCCGAAAGGACGCCTTCTTTTTTTAGATTGACGCGGCGGTAAACTCGATGATTTTCCGCAACGGTGTCGCCGGTCTAAAGTGCACTTTGCCGGCGAGTTTCTGAAGTACCGGCAACCGCCGCTGCATGTCCTCAAACCCGGGCGCATACGCCTCACTATACGGAATGAATTCGGTCCGGGACTCTGAACCAAGAATTTCGATAACCAATTCAGCCAAGCCCTTGATGCTGATCTCTTCGGTGCTGCCCACATTGAAGACTTCTCCCCGGGCGGTTGGGCAGCTCTGCATTCGCACAAGCGCCTCCACCGTGTCCAGGACGTAACAGAAGCATCGCTTCTGGCTGCCGTCTCCGAAAACCCTCAGCGGCAGACCCGCTTTGGCCGCGGCAACGAAGCGTGGCAGGACCATGCCGAACTCGCCGGTTTGTCGTGGACCCACCGTGTTGAAAAGTCGCGCAATAATGACGGGCAAGCCTCGCTCTCTCGCGTAAGCCATCGCCAGGAACTCATCCATTAACTTCGAACAAGCGTAACTCCATCGTCCCAAATGCGGCGGCCCGATGACCAAATCGTCGCTCTCGGAAAATGCAAGGTTTGGGCTCTTCCCATAGACCTCCGAAGTCGACGTCAGCAGAATTGGAACACCTGATCTGCTCGCCGCCTCGAGAATCGCCTCCGTTTCTCGCAGGTTTGTCTGAATCGTATGAATGGGCGATTTAACAACCAGTTCCACACCGACCGCGGCGGCGAGATGGTAAATCGATTCGACTTTCTCAACGACGGCGGATAATTCCGCGCACTCGGACACCGTTGACTCGATAATCGTCAGTGCTGGATTGGCTGCGACCGAATTGAGGTTCGCGCGGCTGCCTGTAGAAAAATCATCAATTATGCTCACTGCGTACCCGTCATTCAAAAGACGTTCGACGAGGTGCGAACCGATAAACCCTGCGCCTCCCGTTACCAAGACGCGACCCTTAATGGTCATGAACACCTGCTTTCATTCTTCGGGTCCTCAGAGTTCCTTCACCGGCACTTGATTTAAGGCATTGGCGATAGATTCGGCGAGCTTCTGCCGAAACGCGGGGTCCGCGATCAGCCGTGCCTCTTGTGGATTTGAAAGATAACCGCCCTCAATCAACACAGCGGGTCGTTGATGCCCCCGCAAAACTCCCATGAACCGTGCGCGCCTGACTCCACGGTCGGGCCGTTTGGTGGTCTCGATGACCGACCGGTGCAGGCGCATGGCAAGTTCCACGTTTTGCAGGTCGAAGGCATTGTTAGGAAAAACTTCCTTGGAATCGTCGGGAAAGTTTCGTGTCAAATTCGACGGCATGCCCGACGGCGTCAAACAATATGTTTCCAGGCCGGACTGCTTCAAATTAGGAAAGGCCGAGTTGAAGTGAAGACTGATAAACAGAATGGCTCCGACCCGGTCCGCAAAGTTAACACGGTCGTTGAGTGAAAGTCTCACGTCATTCGTTCGGGTCAAATAGACCTGCCAACCTTGCGCTTCGAGGAGTGGACGGAGACGCCGTGCCCAATCGAGCGTGTATTCTTTCTCGAAGTGGTCGCCGATGATGCTTTTGGTGCCTGGATCTTCTCCGCCATGACCAGGATCGAGCGCGACGATTCGCCTCGTGAGGACAATATCGCTAATCCCATTCAACAGGGGTTGGATA
>JBDTOW010000306.1:0-5708 GCA_039933075.1 Verrucomicrobiota bacterium
TGGAGAAGTCAGGTTTGAAAGTTCAGCGTATTTTCAAACTGGCGGAAGGCCGGCCCAATGCGGTTGATCTTTTGAAGAATCGCGAAATCCAACTTGTCATCAACACGCCTTCCGGCCAAACGCCGCGCGCTGATGAGGTAAAAATCCGCACGACGGCTGTTTACACGAACACGCCGATCATGACCACGCTCAGCGGCGCCAAGGCAGCCGCGCTCGGCATCGCCGCGCTCAAGAAAAACGGATACTCGGTGAAGACAGTGCAGGAATATCACTGAAACTCCCTGGCAGCCCGTTAGCCATTTCGCTGCCGCGACAGGTCTCGGCGCCAAGCGACGGGCGTTACCGGCCTTTGAGGCGCTGATCGAGGAATTCAAGAATAGCGCGATTGCCCGCAAGTTGGTTCTTCTTTTTGGTGAAGCCGTGCCCCTCGTCCGGGAAGACGACATATTCGACCGGCACGCCACTCTTCTTCACCGCCGCGACGATATCGTCTGATTCGGCTTTGAGCACGCGCGGATCGTTGGCCCCTTGCAACACTATGAGCGGTTTGCGAATCTTGTCCGCATGGAACAATGGCGAGATGGCGCGCAGCATCTCGCGGTCCTTGGTCGGGTCGCCGATTTCCTGATAGAGCGCCTTGCGCTGCGCTTCCCACCACGCCGGCATACTCTCAAGCGTGCGCAGCCAGTTCGATACCCCAAAGATGTCCACGCCCGCTTTGAAAACGTCCGGCTGATAAGCCAGCGCCGCCAATACCATGTAGCCACCATAGCTGCCGCCCATAATCCCGATCCGCTCCGGGTCCACATAAGACAACGAGGCGAGATACTTCTTCGCTTCGACACAATCCAAGAGCGGTTCGCGTCCGTGCTTTTGATCATCAGCGGTGAAAAACGTCTTGCCGTAGCCAGAGCTGCCGCGATTGTTGATTCCGAGCACAACGTATCGGTGATTCACCAGGTATTGGAGCTGGGCGCTGTAACCGGCGCGCGTTTGTCCGCCGGGCCCGCCATGCACGTAAACAATGGCCGGCGCTCTCTGTTGCGAGGTTGCTTGATGCGGTTTGTACAGAACGTTGGGAATTTGCAGGCCGTCAAATGATTGGAACCGGACCACCCCGGAGTCCACCAGATCCTGCGGGTCTAGCGCCCGACTCAACGTGTCGGTCAGGCGTTTCAAGGCCTTGGTTGGGAGATCGTAAAGATAGAGATCGCTTGGCGAGCGGTCGCCGTTGACGTAAAACGCCATCCGGTTCTCGCTGCGGGAAATTGTGACGGACGCGATCTCGCCGGCAGGCAGACGCGGCAGCGGCACCACTTCCCCGGTTCTGGTTTCGTAAATCTTGATGACCGTGCGGCCATCTTCGTTGATGCCAGTGACGCGGTATTTGCCGTTGCGCGAGAAGACGGTAAACACGATGTCCCACGATGCTCGTTCCACTTCCTCGTGTTTGCCAGTAGCCATTTCGTAACGGCGCACGCGGCTGAATTCCTCGCCGTCATTCGTAAGATAGTACAGCCAGCGCGAATCGGAATCGAATGTCGCGACCTGATAAGTCACGGTGCCTTGATGCGGCGTCAGGTATTTCATCTCCTTCGTGGCGACGTTGTAAAGATAGATGTCGCTGTCCGCGGTTGTGATGGGTTTATTGAACGCGATCCATTTTGCATCGTCGGAGATATCGCCCAATTGGTATCCGACATTGTCCTCATAAAACAAGGTGCGCTCGTAGGTAGCCGCGTCCAGACGATAGATGTCGAAAAATCGGCGGTCGCGCTCGTTAGTCCTCACGTAAAGAGCGCGATCATCGTGGGTCCAGCCGGTAAACATCGCCTTCAGCTTTGCGCCTGGCGTCAGGTCGCGCTCGCGGCCATCGAGATCCAAAACGTAAAGATGATTGTTTTCGTCGCCGCCCGCGTCGCGGGTGTAAAGCACACGGTTGTCTTTTGGAAAATAGCCAATGGCAAAAGTGCTGTCGTTGGTGGAACGGGTAACGGGCGCGCGCTGGGCATCGCGAATCGAGATCGAGTAGGCATTGAAAATTCCCGTCTGATCCGACGAAACCAGAATGGCATTGTCATCGGACGAAAAAGACGCTCCCGCAATCCGCGTGGTATCCATGAATTCTTCGATGGTGTATTGGCGGCGCGGGCGGCTCGAGGGAGGCTGCCGTTCTGACGGTGTCGTTGCCGGCTGGTCAGGCGCGCCCTGGCTGGCAGTGCATTCGGCGAAGACCAGCGCCATCGTAACGGGGAGATAAAACCTGGTGTTCATTGCGGTTCAGGAACGCGGACGATGGCGCGCCCCTTTATGGCAGACTTTCCAATAGAACCCCGCGGAAGCACTCCGGGACATTGGTTCTGATGACCCATTCGACTGCCTCGCGCACGGCCATCGGTATGATGCGGGTTTCTATCCGTACTCGCAGTTCTCGCGCCTCCCATCGGCGCAGTCTGTTGGCCGCGGTCTCCGTCTGGTCCTCCTGGAGCTCCGGAGCCAGCTCGTGAAAACTCTCCAGAGTGCCGAGTCGGCGACCGTCGAGGACGTAATCTTTAAGTGCCAGGAAGAAATCGCCGGCCTTCGTCTGATAGAGCGCGTGAATGGTGTTGCTGTAGGTGAGCCAGTTCGCTAGCTGGTGCGCCTGCTCAGTGTCGTAAAGCTTCCCGTTGATTTTTGCCCTCATGCTTTGCGCCTCTCTGAAGCCGAGCCCGACACTTCGCATCCAACTTCGGACAAACCTTTCATCGCGCACCAGCACAGGATGTCAGCCTCAGTCGAGTTGAACTCTTCGGCAAGCGCTCTGACGCGTGCGATACCCAGCCCTCGAAAATACTGACGCCGTGTTTCGCCTTCCCGCTCTGGCCGTGCGTCGATTGTGGCGAGAAACTTCGTCGGCACGTTGATTGTCATCGCGACAGTCGTTCGGCGCATCGGCCTCGTCTTCATGCTTGCAAACCTCCAAGTCAGTTCTATCGCTACAGTTGGCGATAGTTTGGTGACACGACAATCTCCCTTATGGCTCCTTTGGCAGCAAGTCTTTTCTTAGAACTTTCGCCGAATCGCCGAACCCATCACGGCCAGTGACAAAGTCGTTTTGAGGTCCACTGACCACTGTAGGAGACGACGTGAGGAGACGCTGACCTGCTGGTCACCGCGTCAAAGTGCGAGACTCCTCACGTCGTCTCCTGCAACGCAAGTGACTTTGTCAATCGCCCGGCCGAAGCGGTCACGCAGTTCGAGAAACCAAGTCAAACACGATCTTTCCTTGGGGTCGGCAATTTGAGCACGCCAGGCTTTTGTCGGCGGGTTGGGCGCGGGTCGATTGGCATTGCCGACAATTGCAGCCGAATATAACCTTGCGATCCAACCATAATGAAAGCCGACATTCCTCCATTGCTGCCTTCTCTGAAGCAGTATTTCGGCTTCGCCTCATTTCGTCCGCTGCAGGAGGAGATCATTCGCGATGCGTTGGCCGGGCGGGATGTGTTCGCGCTGTTGCCCACGGGCGGCGGCAAATCGCTCTGCTTTCAACTTCCGGCCCTGGTCAAGTCAGGCTTGACGGTCGTGGTCTCGCCGCTCATTGCGTTGATGAAGGACCAGGTGGACGCGCTCCAGACCAGTGGCGTAGCGGCCACGTTCTTGAATTCTTCGCTCGGCACCAGTGAGTCGCGGGCGCGGCTGCGCGCTCTGCACCAGGGCGAGCATCGTCTGCTTTACGTTGCCCCGGAGCGACTGATGCTCCCGGGTTTTCTTACGGACCTGCAGCGCTGGAACGTCAATTTGTTCGCGGTGGACGAAGCGCATTGCATCAGCGAGTGGGGCCACGATTTTCGTCCGGAGTATCGCCAGATCGCCAGCTTGAGGCAGCTTTTTCCCGGCGTGCCATTCATGGCGCTGACCGCGACAGCAACCGGGCGCGTGCGCGACGACATCGTCAAGCATCTAAAACTCCGCGACCCCGCTTGCTACGTCGCCAGCTTCAACCGCCCGAATTTGAACTATCGCGTTCTCGCCAAGAACAAGCCCTACGACCAGGTCATTGATTTCGTGAACGCGCGGTCGAAGGAGAGCGGCATTGTCTATTGTCAGAGCCGCAAGAGCGCGGAGAGCCTCGCCGAGCGATTGACGGACGCCGGGTTTCCGGCCAAACCGTATCATGCCGGTTTGGCGAGCGAAGAACGGACCCGGCACCAGGAGCTTTTTCTGCGCGACGAAGTCCGGGTGATTTGCGCCACGATCGCCTTCGGCATGGGCATCAACAAACCGAACGTCCGCTTCGTCGTTCACTACGACCTGCCGAAGAACATCGAGAGCTACTATCAGGAAACCGGGCGGGCGGGACGCGACAGTCTGCCGAGCGAATGCGTGCTGCTCTTTAGCCCCGGCGATGTTGTCAAACAGACACAATTCATCGAGGCGAAACCCGATCCCAAGGAACAACAGATCGCCCGCGCGCAATTGCAGCAGATGGTTCATTACGCTGAGAGCGCGGTGTGCCGGCGCCGGGAATTGTTGCGGTACTTTGGCGAAGAATTTGAGCCGGAGAATTGCGGCGCGTGCGACAACTGCCTTGCTCCACGTGCCACCTACGACGGCACTGTTGCAGCCCAGAAATTTCTTTCCTGCGTTTATCGGATCCGCGAGAAGAACGGTTTCGGTGTCGGGCTGAACCATGTCGTCGAAGTGCTCACGGGAGCGGACACGGACAAAATTCGCAAGTGGGGGCATGAACAACTCTCCACGTACGGCATCGGCCGCGAGCACAGCCGCTCGGAATGGGCGGCGATTGGACGCGAACTGATCCGGTTCAGCCATGTGCGGCAGGTTCCAGAAAGATTCAATATCCTGGAGTTGACGCCGGAAGGCCGCGCCGTTCTCACTCAGCGCAAAACGGTAACGCTGACCAAACCCATGAGCGCGCCCGAGCCGACCGCTCACCGCGCCGGGGAAATTGCTTGTGACGAAGCGTTGTTCGAGCGGCTTCGGCAACTGCGCAGACGGTTGGCGGATGAACGCGACGTGCCGGCTTACATTGTTTTTTCCGACGTCGCCCTTCGGCAGATGGCGCGCGATTATCCGGCGAGCGAACGCGAGTTTGCCCGCATCAGCGGCGTGGGCGAAAAGAAATTGCGCGAGTTTGGCGCGGCCTTTCTCGCGGAAATCACCGGGCATTTGCAGACCAGCCCACGCCAGGTTTTCGCCGACAATAGCTTTATCGCACCGTTGCCGATGAAGAAACGAAGCCTGGGCGATTCAGTCCGCGAAACGTTCCGGCGCTTCCGGTCCGGGCAGACCGTTGAACAAATCGCGACGGAACGAGGGGTTGTCGTGAACACAGTAATGTCGCACCTGGCGGAAGCGATGGAGTCCGGCGAGAGTGTCGATTTGAACCGGCTCTTTTCCGACGAAGATCAAGCCAAGATGCGAGCGGCTTTTGTGAAGGTCGGCGGCGTGCCGCTCAGTGAGACCTTCAACCTGCTCGGCGAAGCATATAGCTACGGTCAGCTTCGCGTCTTCCGCGCCGCCTGGCAGCATGAAGGGAGAACGACCTGAGGCAGCTATGTTGCCGGGAATGCGGCCTTAGGTCAGTTTATCTGCTGGCGGAGAGTGCCACACTCTTTTGAGCGTGAATCGGGACCGTGAACCGCATTCGGATCGGAGCGCGGATGCCCACATCCGCCCTGCCGTGGGCCAAGCACGTGAACTCG
>JBDTOW010000307.1:0-5707 GCA_039933075.1 Verrucomicrobiota bacterium
GGCTCGGCCAGCGCGATCATTCGCCGGTCGATGTGCGGCTTCACCAGGCCGAATTCATCGACAACCAAATCGATGTGCTGACCAAAACGTTCCTCGGCCTCACCGTTGCCTGCGCGCGTTGCCATGACCACAAGTTCGACGCCATTGCCGCCAAGGATTATTATGCCCTTTACGGCGTGCTGGGCAGCTCGCGTTACGCGCAACGCTCGATCGATCCGCCGGAGCGATTGAGGGCAACCATCGCGAAACTCGCGGCGCTCAAACCCCAAATCCGCAACGCCGCCGCCGCGTTCTGGACGGAAAGGATCAACGCGTTTCCGGATTCAACGCTCGCGACGAACCTCGCTTTGTTCCGCGCGTACGCGGCACAACCGATAACGTCGAACCGAACCGATTCTATCTTCGCGGATTTCGGCCAAGGCGGCTTCAACGGTTGGTTCGTGGATGGCGAGGCATTTGGTTTCGCACCGGCTGCAATGGGCGAGTTCATCGTAGGGGCGTCTAACCGGCCGATTGCTTCGCTGCTCGTCACGCCGCAAGCGCACAGCGGGTGGCTGTCGCGCCGACTCCAGGGAGCGCTGCGCTCGCCGACCTTTACCATTAGCAATCGCTACCTTCACATTCTCGCGGCGGGCCGCGAGAGCCGCATTAATGTGCCGGTCGATAACCTGACGATGATTCGGGACCCGATCTATGGCGGACTGAAAAAAGTGATGAACCATGACGAGCTGAAGTGGGTCACCGTGGACGCGGACATGTGGAACGGCCAGAAGGCCTACCTCGAATTCAGCGACATCTCGACGCCCGATCCGTCCGACGACGGGCACAAGGATGGCTTCAGCCCAGCGGGCTGGATCGCCGTCAGCCGTGTTGTGTTTTCGGACCAGGCGTCGCCGCCGACTATGGGCGAATCAGCGGACCAAGTGGCTGGCGCGGAATCGGGCGGAGCCGAAAAGATCCGGCAAGAACTGCTCGCAGCGGTTGGAGCCTGGGCAGCGATTCCAATCTCGTCCCGGGCTGACGGGAGAAAGCCCACCGATCACGAGCAAAGTTCGGCAGAAGATCAGAGTCTCCTTACGTCGTCTCCTACAACGGGAATGCTTTTGCTTCTCGACCGGCTGCTACGGAGCGGATTGCTTGACGCTGAACCGGGAACTTCCGGGGCAGAGCAATTGAGATCACTCGTGGAGCAATATCACGGCGTTGAAGCCACAATTCCCGATCCGGCGCGCGTCCCAACCCTCACCGACGGCACGGGACTGGACGAGAATGTTTTCGTCCGAGGGAACCACAAGACTCCCGGCGATATTGTGCCGCGACGATTCCTCGAAGCATTGGGCGGCTCGCCCAAAACCACGTTCAGGCAAGGCAGCGGACGGCTCGAACTGGCGCGCGCTGTCAGCGATCCGTCGAATCCCCTGTTCGCGCGGGTGATGGTCAATCGTGTCTGGCTGCATCTGTTCGGCCGCGGCATTGTGCCAACGCCGGACGATTTCGGCGTACTCGGCCAGGCGCCCACGCACCCGGAATTGCTCGATTGGCTGGCAAACTGGTTCCGCACGGAGGGCAATTGGTCCACGAAGAAACTCGTCAAAATGCTCGTCACTTCGAGCGCTTACCGGATGTCGAGCAAGGCTGCGGACACGGTTGCGGAGGAAAAAGATCCGAGCAACCTGCTCTGGCACCGCATGCCCGTCCGGCGGCTCGAAGGCGAGGCAATCCGCGACGCGATTCTCGCGCTATCCGGGCGGCTCGATCCGACGATGTTCGGCCCGCCCGTCCCAATTCATCTGACGGAATTCATGGAGGGCCGCGGACGTCCGGGCAAGAGCGGCCCGCTCGATGGCAACGGACGGCGCAGCATTTACGTGGAGGTGCGCCGCAATTTTCTCTCGCCGATGATGCGGGCCTTTGACACGCCGGTACCGCATTCAACGGTAGGCCGGCGCACGGTTTCGAACGTGCCGGCGCAATCACTGATCCTGATGAACGACCCTTTCGTTGTGGGCGAAGCGAAGCGCTGGGCGCGGCGGGTGTTGGAAAGGCAAGATCAGTTGCCCGAGCAGCGCATCAGTGAGATCTATCTCGCGATCTTTAGCCGTACACCGTCGGCCAAGGATCTCACGGACGGGATTGAGTTTTTGAACCAGCAAGGTGAAACTTATGGAGTGGCCAAGTCCGAGCGCCTCAAGGACGAGAAGGTCTGGACCGACCTTTGCCACGTGATGCTGAATGTTAAAGAGTTCGTATTCGTGAATTAAACGTGAGCCGGCGTCAGCGACCAAAGTAGATTTATGAGTTGCCACCACTGCGGACGTTTTGCCCCACGCCCAATCACCCGCCGCGAGATGTTGCGCCAGGCGGCGAATGGCTTTGGCGGCATCGCGTTGCTCGCGCTGCTGGGCGACAAGACATTCGGCAATGTTGTCAGCACAGATGCGCCCAGGAATGTGAACTCGCTCGTCCCGCGTCCGCCGCATTACCCGCCCAAAGCGCGCAACGTGATTTTCCTCTACATGGACGGAGGGCCGTCGCAGGTCGATACGTTCGATCCCAAGCCGCTTCTGAAACTGGAGCACGGCCAGCCGTTCAAGATGAAAATGGAGCCGACGCAGTTCAACAATAATGGGAACACATTGGGTTGTCCGTGGGAATTTCGGCGCTACGGCCAGAGCGGCATTCCGGTGAGCGACCTTTTCCCGCACGTCGGCCAGTGTGCGGACGACTTGTGCGTAATTCGTTCCATGGTGTCGAATTTTTCCGAGCACACCAACGCAAACTATTTTCTGCACACCGGGCTGGGACTGGTTGGACGCCCGAGCATGGGGGCGTGGGTGAACTATGGATTGGGCAGCGAAAACCAAAGCCTGCCGGGTTTTGTGGTGCTCAACGGCGGACTTATTCCCCCGGGCGGCCTGGAGAATTTCGGAAGCGGCTTCTTGCCCGCGACGTTTCAAGGCTCGGTTTTCAAGGCGGGCGCAAAGCCCGTAGTCAACATCCAGCCCACCGAGCCGAAGCCGGAGCTGCAGGCGAACAAACTCGCGCTTATGCGCAAGCTCGACGCCGGCGTGCTCGACCGCCTGGGGCACGTGGATCAGTTGGAGTCGGCGATTGCTAATTACGAACTGGCCTTTCGCATGCAGTCCGCCGTGCCGGAGCTGATGGAAATCTCCGGCGAATCGGCGGCCACACGCAGTCTCTACGGCCTGGACTCGGCTTACGAGCATACGCGCACGTTCGGCATGCAATGCCTCGTCGCTCGGCGATTGGTCGAGCGCGGCGTGCGATTCGTCGAGCTCACTTGTCCACCGACCGGCGGCGATCGCTGGGATCAGCACGCGCAATTGAAATCCGGCCACGAGAACAACGCGCGCGCCGTGGATCAGCCGATTGCCGGCTTGTTGAAAGATCTCAAAGCTCGCGGCCTGCTCGACACCACCCTGGTGATCTGGGCTGGCGAATTCGGTCGCACGCCGTTTGCGCAAGGTTCGGACGGGCGCGATCACAACCCGTTCGGCTTTTCGATCTGGATGGCGGGCGGCGGCGTGAAGCGCGGCACCGTTTACGGCGCGACGGACGAGTACGGCTACAAAGCCGTCGAGAACAAAGTCCACCTCCACGATTTGCACGCGACGATGCTGCACCTGCTTGGCCTCGATCACACGAAGCTGACGGTGCGTTTCTCCGGCCGGGACATGCGGCTAACCGACGTGTTCGGAGAGGTCGCATACGGGATTCTGGCGTGAGTGCGGTGCGCGGCACCAACGAAGTGAGAATTTTTATCATTAACACCCTGCTTCAGCGGGGTGCTTGGCAGGGCGACACAAAGCCGTTTCAACGGTGTATCTGCTTAGCGCTGTGGTAGGGAACGGCGCGCTGCGCCGTCCGCGCCGCGTTCAGCGGCGCAATCTTTGCGCTACCCAGCGCGCCACCAGCGTCCGTTCCGCCCGCTTTTGCGCGGGCGGGGACATCGCAGCGCGATGTCCCTACCATGCTTATTATTAGCAGTAATCAACGGTCTTCACCGATCGCAGCACTTCGACACCACGCTGAAGCGAGGTGTTAATGAACCTCGGGTGCTCATTCCGCCTCGATCCGAATCGAATGCGTCACCGGCACAAACGCAGCCTGTATCGCAGTGGCCAGTGGCGCCCGCGCTTTCTCCGTCAACGCGGCCGTTGCCTCAAGGTCAGCCTTCCCCTCCGGACCATGAAACAACTCCTTAATCTGCCGCGTCTCATAACTTTGCTTCGCCGCGACAGCCGCATCGACTTTTGCGAACGCGTCCGAAAATGGATTGCCCGCGAAATCACCCGCGAGATTCACTCCTTTGCCGAGTTGTTCGGCTGAATAAGCGCGCGATTCTGCCCCCCACGTCACTTTGTAATTTTTCGCCTCGGGATTTTTGATCACCAGCATGAAGCGGTTCAATTCCTGGTTGAAAGGAACCAGCGTCATCCCGGACCGGATGTTGTTGTCCTTTGTCAAGTCACCGCCCGAGGCGCAGAAGGGGTAGCGTGAGCTTTTGATTGCCAGCTCGCCATCTTTGAATGAAAGGA
Source organism: Verrucomicrobiota bacterium (assembly GCA_039933075.1). Classification (GTDB taxonomy): domain Bacteria; phylum Verrucomicrobiota; class Verrucomicrobiia; order Limisphaerales; family JACPZS01; genus JBDTOW01. The sequence goes on from JBDTOW010000307.1 coordinate 4,560, forward strand.
GTTCGTGCCCGCGGGACACTTCCGCCTTTTTGGTCCGCAGATCGACCGTGTAAGTGCCGATCTCGCCATCCAGTCCAAGTGCGCGCAGAAAGGCATAGGCCATCACGAGTTGGCCGGCCCAATCTGGATGCACGCCATCCTTGCCGGCGACCGCGTAGTCAGGCGTGTATTTTTGCTGGGCGGCAAAGCCCGCTGTCAACATCGGCCAGAACACGTCGGCAAAACCGAGTTTTTCCGCGAGGGCGATCTCGATGTCGATGTTGCGCAGTTCGCAGAGATTTAGATTCAGCGCTTCCGTTGTCGCGTGGGCGTCTCTGGACCACGACGGTTTCTTGCCCACGCATCCTGGTGAGCCGAGGACGACCCGGGCATCCGCCTGCTTGAAGGCTCTGACAATGGCCGTCGAGACATCACGATAGTGCCGGCCGATCGATTCTTCATAAACCCGATATTCATGATCGTTCATGCCGTAACAGGTCGTGGCGACCGTGGGATGAAAACGCAAGCAGTCATTGGTCATGCGCGCGAGAAATCCCGGCGCGGTCTCGCCGCTCCAGCCGTACTGCCGGACCGTCACGCTCAACTCCGGCACGCAGACGGTCAGATAGGTTTCCATGATCCGCGAATACATCTTCTGTTCCGTGATCGAGTCGCCGCAAATGGCAAGACGATCTCCGTGCCTCAAGATCAGCCCCGCCGGAACCGGCGCTTTTCGTGGTTCAAATTTGGCGAAGTAAGGATCGTTTGGCTTTGACTCCAGGACCTGGGCCGAAGCTGGCTCGGCCAATTGTACGAAGAAGAGGAGAATCAGGAGCTGTCTAATCGTTTTCATTTTGGAATGGTTGCAGTGTTCGGGTTTTCTCCACGGTCGTCAAGAAAGTTGGCCTCGTCGCCAGCAACCCTCATTTTGCGGTCCTCGGTTGTGCGAGTGGGTGTTTGGCGCACGTCGGGGCCTCGTAGCGCAGATTTGTAATCTGCTGTATCGCCGATTTGCAATCGGCAGAGCGTCCGAAAGCTTGAGCGCACTGGCACTTGCCGACGCGCCGCAGAATGCCATTCTGGGATAGAGCAGATTACCAATCTGCGCGACGCCAAAACACGCATGCGCGCGAAGCACCGGCCGCAGTGCGTGGATACGGAGAAGAGAT
>JBDTOW010000308.1:0-5705 GCA_039933075.1 Verrucomicrobiota bacterium
ACTTAAGGAAAAGTACGGTTTCGACATTACCGATTCCTGGCTTGAACACGTGCAGAAATCCTCCGTCCGCTTCAACAGCGGTGGGTCGGGTTCGTTCCTCTCCGAAGACGGCCTGGTGATGTCCAATCACCATGTCGGCGCCGACGCGCTGCAGAAGTTTGGCGACAAAGATCACGATTATCTGCGCGACGGATTTCAAGCGAAAACCCGCGCCGAAGAAAAGCGCTGTCTCGATCTTGAACTCAATGTGTTGATGAGCATCGAGGACGTGAGCGCGCGCGTGAACGCCGCCGTCAAAACCAACCTGGCCCCCGAACAGGCGTTTGTCGCGCGCCGCGGCGTAATGGCCGAGATCGAGAAAGAATCGCTCGACAAGACCGGGCTGCGCAGCGACGTGGTCACGCTCTACCAGGGCGGCCAGTATCACCTTTATCGCTTCAAGAAATACACCGACGTCCGGCTTGTCTTCGCGCCCGAACAACAAATCGCCTTTTACGGCGGTGACCCGGACAATTTCGAGTATCCACGTTTCGACCTCGATATCTGTTTCTTTCGCGCCTACGAGAACGGCCAGCCCGCGAAGATCGAGCACTACCTGAAATGGAGCAACGCCGGCGCCGCCGAGAATGAATTAATTTTCGTCCCCGGCCACCCGGGCCGCACCAGCCGGCTCTTCACTGTCACTGAACTTGAATACCTGCGCGACCATCGGTTGCCCTATGCGCTTCAGCGACTCGAGGGTTTGGAAGTCTTGCTGACCGCCTACAGTGCGCGCAGTGAAGAAAATGCGCGCTGCGCCAAGGACGATCTCTTCGGCGTCCAGAACAGCCGGAAAGCCTACATCGGCGAGCTGGCTGGGATTCTCGATCCGGCATTGATCGTTCGAAAGAAAAAAGCGGAACAGATCCTCCGCGAAAAGGTTGCCAGCAACCCGGCGTTGCGCGACACTCAGATCGCTTGGGTCCAGATTTTGCACGCGCAAAAAGTCATCGCCGGGAACGCACGCAACTACAACCTCGTCGAAGCCGGACACGGGTTCCACAGCACGCTCTTCGGCATCGCCCGTACTCTGCTCCGAGCGGCGGAAGAACGTCCAAAACCCAATTCCGAGCGGCTGCGAGAGTTCGGCGAAGCCGGACGCGAGTCGCTCGAATTTCAGCTCTTCTCTGAGGAACCGCTGTACGACGATTTCGAGCAACTCAAACTCGCTGATTCGTTTACCTTTCTCGCGGCGCAATTGGGTTACACGAACCAACTGGTGCAAAAAGTTCTCGCGGGCAAATCGCCCCGCGCGCGGGCCAGCGAACTGATCCAGGGCACCAAAGTGAAAAGCGTCGCCTTCCGCAAAGAGCTGTACAACGGCGGGACAAACGCTGTTGGCGCCGCCAAAGATCCAATGATCGAATTGGCTCGCCTGATTGATCCCGAGGCGCGCGCGGTCCGGAAGATCATCGAGACTCAAACCGAAACCAAGCAGCAAGCCCACGCCGAGATTGCCAAAGCCCGGTTTGCGATCCAGGGCACGAACTCTTATCCGGACGCGACGTTCACGCTCCGGCTGGCGTACGGGGCGGTAAAGGGCTACGAAGAGAACGGCAAACCGATCCCCTTTCAGACCACGATCGCCGGTCTCTACGAACGCGCCGCCGAGCAGAAGAATCGGCCGCCCTTTGACCTGCCGGCTCGCTGGATTGAACGCAAGAAAAAGCTCGATTTGAACACGCCGTTCAACTTTGTGAACACCGCTGACATCATTGGCGGCAACTCCGGCAGTCCGGTGATCAACAGTTCCGCCGAATTGGTCGGCATCATTTTTGACGGCAATATCCAGTCGCTCGTGCTCGATTTCAGCTACACTGACGAGCAGGCCCGCGCCGTTGCCGTCCACTCGCAGGGCATCCTCGAAGCGCTCCGCAAAGTCTATGATGCCGGGGAGCTGGTGGATGAATTGACGGCAAAGAAAAAGAAAGGTTAGCAAACCGCCGAGGTTCTCGTCAGTCGCGAATGTCCGTTTACCGGTCACGCGGCACTTCATCAAGTGGTGTCCTGAGCAATCCGACCAGAGTCTGTCTGTCGGTCGTGTCAAAGTCATCCAATCCAAATTCAATTGTGCGCGGGTTGTCGCGCAGACGGAAGCTGCCCAGGAGGCGATCCCAGATCGACAGCAGCGAGGAATAATTCGAGTCGGTCTCCGGCCGCCAGCGCGAGTGGTGAACTTTGTGCATCACCGGCGTGACGATGAACGCGCGCAACCCGTGCTCCAGCCAGCCGGGCAATTCGATGTTGGCGTGGTTTATCTGCACGATCACTAAACGGTGAGTCAACCACCGAAAAAGTGGGGCGTGAGAATTATCTCGTCTGGAGAAAGAGCTTGCCATGATTTTTGTCTCGCCGCGATAGTGAGGAAAAGCCATGACCATGAAGAAAGTTCGCCTGGGCATTATTGGCATGGGGAACATCGGGAAGTTCCACGCCGAATATTTGCTCGCTGGGAAGGTGCAGCGTTGTGAGTTGACTGCCGTCTGCAGCACCTCGCCGGCGAAGCTCGAAGGATACAAGCCGCTGAAAATCTTCGACGATGCCGGAAAACTAATAGGCTCGGGAGACGTGGATGCCGTGCTCGTCGCCACGCCGCACTATCAGCACACCAGCATTGGGATTGCAGCTTTTGAGGCCGGGTTGCATTTGGCGGTCGAAAAGCCGATCGCCGCGCACAAGGCCGACGCCGAACGTCTGATCGCCGCTCACCGGAAAAAACCGAATCTGGTGTTCGCCGGAATGTTCCAACTCCGAACCGAGCCGCGTTATGTCAAGCTGCGGAAACTGATTCAAGACGGCGAATTGGGCGAGCTCGTTCGTCTCAACTGGATCATCACCGACTGGTATCGCACCGAGGCGTACTTCACCAGCGGTGGCTGGCGGGCTACCTGGAAAGGCGAAGGTGGCGGAGTATTGCTGAACCAGTGCCTCCACCAACTTGACACTCTCCAGTGGCTCTGCGGCATGCCCCGGCGCGTGCGCGGCTTCTGTCAACTTGGCCGTTACCACAACATCGAGGTCGAAGACAACGTTACGATCTACCTCGAATACGCCAACAACGCTTCCGGCGTCTTCATCTCCTCGACCGGCGAAGCTCCCGGAACGAACCGGTTCGAAATCTGCGGGACACGCGGCAAAGTCGTGCTCGAAAATAACAAACTCACTTTCACGCGCAACGAGACGGACATGATTGAATTCAGTCGCGCCGCCAAAGTTGGCTTCTCCAAGCCCGAGATCTGGCAGGTGGACATCCCGATTGACAACGCCCCCGCGCCTCATGCGACCGTGATGCAAAACTTCATCGACGCGATCCTCGATGGCGCGCCGTTGATCGCTCCCGGTGAAGAAGGAATCCACTCGGTCGAACTTGCCAACGTGATGCTCTATTCATCGCTTATCGGCCAAACCGTCGATCTGCCTCTGGACGGCGCGGCGTTTGAAAAAAAGCTTCTCCAATTGATTGCCGAATCGAAGCTCGAGAAGAAAGTCGTCGAAGTTTCAACGGAAGATTTCACGAAGTCGTTTAATCGATAACCTGGTTGAAACAGGTGAAATGTATGTATTTGGCGTAGCGCAGATTTGTAATCTGCTGTATCGCAGAATTGCATTCTGCGGCACGTCGGCAAACGCGAGTGCGCTCGAACTTTCAGGCGCTCTGCCGATTACAAATCGGCGATACGGCAGATTGCAAATCTGCGCTACGAGGCCGCGTTGGCGCTAAACAAATACCACTCGTGAGAGCACGAGGGACGTTCGACAAATTCAGTTTCAAAAATGAACGCGACTCGTGAGACTTCGATTCGTGAAATGACCTTCAGCCGCGAACTCGTGTTAGCGAAACAACAATTCTTTCATGATTAAATCCGGGGTTACCATTTCTCTCGTTCCCGAAGCGCAAGGCGGCCCGTTTGTCTTTTGGGGTGATTTAGCCGGCAGTTGCGCGAAGGCTGCGGCGCTCGGTTTTAATGCCGTGGAAATTTTCGCGCCTTCGGCCGAAGCACTCGACGCGCGGCAACTCAAACAACTCCTCACTCAGCATCAGTTGAACCTGGCGGCCCTCGGCACTGGCGCCGGCTGGGTGCTCAAAAATCTCCGCCTGACCGATCCCGACCCGGCGATCCGATTGCGCGCGCGCGACTTTGTCAGCGGCATCATCGATTTCGCCGGAGGCTTCGGTGCGTCCGCCATCATTGGTTCCATGCAGGGCCGATACGAAAACAACGTCACCCGCGATCAAGCCCTGGCCTGGTTGAGTGAAGCGCTGGAGCAACTGGGCCCCCGCGCTTATGCTCATGGCGTTCCGCTTCTATTCGAACCTTTGAATCGCTACGAAACCAACCTTATCAATCGCGTCGTGGACGGCGTCGAACTCTTGCAATCCCTTAGAACAAAGAATGTCAAACTGCTCTGCGACCTCTTCCACATGAACATCGAAGAGGCATCGATCACTGACGCGCTGCGCCTTGGCGGTCCGCACATCGGGCATATCCATTTCGTCGACAGCAACCGCCGACCGGCCGGTAGCGGACATATCGATCTCGGCCTCGTCGCCCGGACGTTAGTCGAGATCGGCTACTCGGGCTGCGTCTCGGCGGAGGCGTTGCCGTATCCGAATTCAGATGAAGCGGCAAAGCAGACGATGTCCTCTTTCAAACAATATTTTACCCCGAATTAGCTGTTGTGCTCCTCCTGTCCTGATTACCCATAACTTCAGATGAAATCCCGTCCCAGGATTGGTACCGTCGGTGAACTAAAGTTTGTGGTGGAGCAGAAGCATGTGATCGACTTCGCGAACGAGGGAATGCCGGCGGTCTTGAGCACGCCTAACCTTATCGGCCTGCTGGAACGGACCGCGCGCGAAGCGTTGCAACCATTCCTCGAACCAAATGAGCGAACGGTCGGCATCGAGATCGATATCCGCCACCTGGCGCCCACCCCCCTTGGTCAGGCAGTGACCTGCACTGCGCGCGTCATACAGGCAGAGGGCTCATCGGTAACCCTTCAACTCGAAGCGCGCGACGAGCACGAGCTGATCGCCCGGGGCGTCCATAAGCGAGCGGTCGTGCGCGTCGAAAGTTTCGCCCGACGGGTGGCCAGGAAGGCGGCGTCCGCTTAGCTGCGACCAGTAAGGCTACACCGGACTTTACGCGATGTGTCTCCGCCAGTCCGAGGGCTCTTTAAGTTTTGGCGCGACTCCGTTTGCTTCATGGGAGGAAGGAATGGCGATGCCAGTTTCGAACCGGCTGCATTTTATCACCTTCAGCGCACGCTCGAGTAAGCCTGTCTTGGCGAAGTGCGTTTCTGCGTTTGCCAGGTATTGGGGAGTGGGTATGGTCTGTCCATGCCCGTTTCCGATCACGGTTCGTCGCCTGATGCCGCAGGCGACGGACGCTGGTTTGCCAGGACGCATTGGAGCGTTGTGCTGGTGGCGGGGCAGAACAATTCCCCGGAGGCCGCCGCAGCACTGGAAAAGCTATGTCGCGCGTATTGGCGGCCGCTCTACTGCTACATCCGGCGCGAAGGTTACGATGTGGAAGAGGCGCAAGACCTGACTCAGGTGTTCAATGTGCTGCAGGACTATCAACCGCGCGCGCCGGGAGGACAATCTTACGGGCAAATGGGGGACGACCTCGCCATGACGGAGGCGGCCGTCAAGTCCGCCGTGC
>JBDTOW010000309.1:0-5672 GCA_039933075.1 Verrucomicrobiota bacterium
GCCGAGGATAATCTGCGTTCCCATCTCCCGCAGTTCGCGCGGGTCGAGCGCCTTCACGCTGCCCTGAGTACCGACGGGCATGAAAACTGGCGTATCAATGACGCCGCGCGCTGTGGTGAGCCGGCCCAGCCGCGCTTTGGAACTTCCATCTGTCTTGTATACTTCAAACATGCGCGCGCGATTCAGCCATGAATCGGCCGGGATGAACACGCTATTCTTGAGCGCTAATGGCAATTCGCTGTCGCTGTCGACCAGCAGCGGCAAACGTCGCACGGCCCCCGCGGCCGAACAGCCCGTCAAAAATCTTTCCCATCCGTTCTGCGGTGCCGAAAGTCGCCGTTCACAAAGGCGCTTTTCGCTGATGGCCGGTGCCCGCCGCCGCGCCAACAACTCGGCGCTCCATCGCAAAGTTCTGCCAGCAAACAAATGATTGTTTTGGAAACTGCTTTCTGTTTTAATTCACTACGAGGCGCTGAGAGGATTGCCTCGAACATTCCCGACCCGGTTGACAGATGGCAAGCCCGGTGTGGGCAAAAAGGCAGCAGTCGAAGTTACGCTCGTGAAGGCGTCCAACTCAAGCGGGTTTACAACACAATCACCTGTCATAATTATATCCAAACCATGAGCACGACGAGCATCTTACTTGCCGATGACCACCAGGTAGTCCGACAAGGCTTGCGCGCGTTATTAGAAGCGGAACATGACTTCCGAGTCGTCGGCGAGACTGGCGACGGTCTCGAGGCCCTGCGTTTGGTAGAACGGCTGAAACCGGATGTTCTGGTCGCGGATTTAATGATGCCGGGCCTGAACGGTCTCGAAGTCGCGCGTCAAATCAGCCAGCGCTCGCCACAAACCCGTGTCGTTATCTTGTCGATGCACGCGAACGAAGCCTACGTTTTGCAAGCGCTTAAGAACGGCGCGGCGGGATACCTGCTTAAAGACTCCAGCGCGGCGGATTTAGCGAGAGCGGTGCGAGAGGCGATGGCCGGCCGTCGCTACCTCAGCGCCCCCCTTACCGAGCGGGCGATTGAAGCCTATGCCGAAAAGGCGAAATCGGATACGCTTGATCTCTATGAGACACTGACTACCCGCGAACGGGAGGTGCTGAACCTGGCGGCTGAAGGCAAAACAAGCGCCGAAATTGCGAGCCGCCTCTGCATCAGCCCTCGAACCGTCGAGACGCATCGCGCCAATTTGATGCACAAACTCAACTTGCAGACTCAGACCGACATGATCCGTTATGCACTTGAGAGAGGAATCCTCCCGCTGGAAAAAAGGCTGACTCCCAAATCGTGAGCTGATTGGTTGCCGCGCTAAGCTTCCACCGGACCAAAAATAGGGCGTGATCGAGACACAATTCCGTACGGCTACGCATAGACGAGGAGTGCACACTGTCGTATTCTGGCGACGTGTCTGATTCTACCGTCAACTCCCTTTCATTAATCATCGTCCGCGGGAAGGCACGCCAATGAACACAGTCTCAATGCTGATTGGCGATGGGAATCTGGATTTTCTGAATGCGTTGCGGTTCTTCTTGCACCGGCACACCCGGGAAGGATTAGAAGTTGTGGGCCTCGCCACCGATGATTCAGAACTGCTGGCCAAGGCCCAGGCGTTAAGACCACAGATCGTGGTGCTGAACCTGCGGATGGCCCTGTTGAGCAGCCTCAATATGATCCCGGCCCTGCGAAGAGTAGTTCCTGATATTCGTGCCATATTGTTGACTTTGCTCGAAAGCGAAGGGTATCGCCAGGCCGGGCTGGCAACCGGCGCCGATGACTTCGTCTCAAAATTACATCTGTTCACTGACCTGATTCCGGCAATTCGGCGAGTGACGGAGCCAGCTCCCGAGCTTTGGCGCATTGCAGCGGAAGCACCGCGAACATCCAAGTTTGCTCCCCAAACCAGCGGCGTTGCCATCCAATCTCAGGCCTCACGTTTCACCTTGCCGAACTCCAGGTTGACCTATCATGCCTCCTGCGCCCCACCGCATGTTGCTTGTTTGCGCATCCGCGCATCCCGAAAACGGCCTCTGAGGAAAAACCAAGGGCTTAGCGAAGGCTAATTCCGTACTCCTACGGATAGACCTTAAGGCCGGAATAAGGTAGGTTCTCGGAAATGTGAAGCTGCCACCATTAGAATTGAAACCACAGGGCCGGTGACAACTTCGCTTATCCATGAAACGCGCGTCTATTCTAATCGTTGATAACAACCCTATCTTTCGACAGGCGACTACAAAGTTTTTACAGCACAATCACAGCGATGAAGTTGTGATTGTTGGAACTGCCACCGAAGGCAAAGAGGCTCTTTCACAAGCAAAGGTATTGCGGCCACAAGTGATTCTGGTTGAACTGTGCATGCCCGGCCTGGACGGAGTCGATTTCATCCCTCGGTTACGGATGATTTTGCCCAAAGCCCGTATTATCGCCTTGACACTCTTGGATGTCAGTGGCTATCGCCAATCAGCGCTGGCGGCGGGAGCCGATGATTTCCTTTCTAAGGCCCGGCTGGTTACGGATTTGTTGCCAGCCATCCGCCGGCTCGTACCGCCCGGAGCGCATTTCGACGAGTCGCTTGGAAATTATGTCGAGCTGGAGGGATCCTGACAGCAATAACGAATTTCCCCGCTCGCCGCACGGGCGCTTTCTCAGGTCGTTATCCGCCTTTTGCCTCAGCGCTTACTCTGGTTCCTGCTGAGTCAGGCAATGAAACGATCCCAAGCCCCAGATGATTTCTGTGCCATCAACGGGAATAATCCGGTGGTTCGGGAATTCCTTCTTAAGAATACCCAGCGCGACAGCATCGTTTCGGTGCCGAAAGGTCGGAACTAATACGATTTCATTGGCGATATAAAAGTTCGCGTAACTGGCGGGCAGTCGTTGCCCCTGGTGTTCGACAAAACCCGGCATCGGCAGTTTCACAACTCGCAGCAGTCTTCCGTCTTGATCGCGGGCCATCCGCAACCGCTGCAGATTATCTTGCAGCGCTTGGTAGTTGGTATCGTCGATGTCTTCTTCAACCGCCGTCACCACCGTGGTTGGGTTAATGAATCGGGCGACATCATCAATGTGCCCATCGGTGTCGTCGCCGACGATTCCTTCATTCAACCAGATAACGTTTGTCACCCCTAAATAGTCGCGCAGATATTTGGCAATTTCCTTTTGCGACAGACTCGAGTTGCGATTCGGATTCAAGAGGCAAGCCTCGGTGGTCAATAGCGACCCACGGCCATTGACATCAATCGACCCGCCCTCCAACACAATTCCCGGAGAAAAGATGGGGAGATTTCTCAGCTTTGCGATGTGTTGCGGGATGGCGTCATCTAGATCATAAGGCGGGTACTTCCCGCCCCAGGCGTTATACTCCCAATCCACAATCGCACGCTCTCGTTTTCCTTGCGCCTGGCGAACCAAAAAAATCGGGCCATGATCGCGACACCAAGGCTCGTACGCCTGGAAATGATGAAAGTGCACGCGCGGGATCGGGATTTGTTGCGAATTCAACAACTCTCGAACCTCGGCCTCCATCCGCTCATCCCAGACATTGATATTGACTTCCTCGACCTGGATCAAATGCCGAATTAACTCCGCGAAAACTGGAGGCACCGTATCGTACTTATCGGGAAAACTGATGCCTCCGCGTCGAGGCCAGGTAAACCAGGTGCTCGCGTGGCGTTCCCATTCTGCCGGCATTCGATAACCAAGTGTGTCAGGAGTCATGATGATAAATTCAGTAACGCTAGGGCAAACGCTGGCCGCAGGCTGCATCCAATAAGCGGTACCATTCCTCGCGTGTCAGTTCGACCTCGACCGCTTTCGCTGCTTCCCGAATGTTCTCGGGACTTGTCGAGCCAATGATGGGCACAATTCCGCTGGGGTGTCTAAGCAGCCAAGCCAGGGCTATCACAGCTCGACTCGCGCCCCGACCTTTTGCTATATTGTCCAGCGCTGCCACGATCTTCTCCGGGCGGTAAGTTTGTTGCGATGGCAATATGTCTTTCGTACGATTGCCAAGATGTCCCCCCGCGAGCGGGCTCCACGCCATCGGTGTCATTTTCTCCGCCAAACATTGATCAATTGTCCCGTCATTAAAAGCGTCCAGTTTGGCCAGGCTGATTTCGATTTGGTTCACAATGAGCGGAAGTGGACAAGCCTTTTGTAATGCGGTCACCTGCGATGGCCGGAAATTGCTCACGCCGAACTCGCGTACTTTGCCTGCCTGTTTCAACCGAGTGAACGCGCCCGCCACTTCGTCCGGGTGACATAGATAATCCGGACGATGGAGCTGGTAAAGATCGATCACCTCTATGCCCAACCGCTTCAAGGATTGCTCGCACGAGGCGATAATGTGCTGCGCCGAAAAATCATACCGATATGGCGAATCTGGCGCAGGCTCGCCCGCCCTGCGGATTCCGCACTTGGAAGCGACCATCACGCGTTCGCGCATGCCGCTCACTTCCTGCAGGACCTGACCGAAGATCCGTTCGGCCTCGCCTTGACAGTAAATGTCCGCGTGATCAAAAAAAGTATAACCGGCTTCATAGGCTGCTATTACGGCACGGCGACCGTTTAATTCGCGTTCGGGAGTTATCTCGGAAGGTTCCCACGTGCCAGCAATGCGCCAGCAACCGTAAGCCAGCCGGCTGGTGACGTGAGAACTTCTGCCCAAAGTTGCGACTTTCATATTCCGAGCAAGTATTGACGCGACGGAGTTAAAACATAGAAGCTGGGTCCCGCAAAGCCAAAATCGTGCTGACGAGAAAAGTGCCCCTCCGTTCGAATGAGTTACCGTCCAGCCCTGCAACCAGGGATATTGCAGTTCATGGATGAAAAGGGGTCGGTCCCAAGTATTGACACATATATCCGGGAAACTGACCACCTATGATTACAACAACTAACAAGCAGAAAACCAAGACCACTAAACCACCGAAGCAAGCACTGGCGAAGGCCGAGCAGGAACTCAAAACGCTCGTCGATGAGATCGCAACGGGAGCGGCAGCGCCGCCAGCAACTCCGGCGGTGGCGAGCTCGCCGCTCAACTCTGGGGCAAAGAGTGATCGAGGGCACCGGGTCATTAACTGGGCATCGACGTGCACGCCGACCGCTACTTGGTGGTGCGGCAGATCGATGGCGGCGCGCCCCAACCTCCCCAACGCTTCAGCCCCGCGCAATTCCTGGAATGGGCCGAAAAGCAAACAACGCTGGCCGAGCATGCAAGTGTCAGTGCTCACTGTTGAAAGTCCTTGAGGTTGATACCCTCTTCCGTTTATGCCTCGCCACCTGCGCCTCGAATAGCCCGGTGCGGTCTATCACGTCGATGGCAACAACTCGTTCCTGAGCGACGGATCGTGCAAGTGTGCAAGTGTCAGTTCTCACTGCTGACAGCCCTTGAGGTTGATACCCTCTTCCGCTCATGCCTCGCCAACTGCGCCTCGAATATGCCGGTGCGATCTATCACCGTCGTCAATCGCGGGGATCGTCGCGAGGAAATCTTCCGCAACGACCCTGACCGCGAACGTTTCCTCTCCACCCTCACCGAGGCCTGGGGCAAGACCGAATGACAGGTCCACGTTCGGATTGATTGGATGGAGCAAGAATTGCGCGGTGCGCCAAGGGGATAAACGGAAGGTACGGATGGCGGCGCGGTTGCGGCGCGAGACGACGATGAGTTTG
>JBDTOW010000310.1:0-5667 GCA_039933075.1 Verrucomicrobiota bacterium
GAACCTGGAATGTATCGCCTTCGATCTGCGTGCCGTCGGCGACGCCGTGGTGGCACTACTGTCCCCAAAGGCAGTAGAGAAGGGTTTGGGACTCAGCCTTGAGGTCGCGCCGGGCGCACCGCGTCAAATCCTCGGCGACCCCGCGCGCGTCCGGCAGATCCTGCTCAATCTGGTGGGCAATGCCATTAAGTTTACCGGCGGCGGCAGCGTCCGCATCGCCGTGGCCCCGCCGGCCGGTGGCCAACTCAGAATTTCAGTGACAGATAGCGGCATTGGCATCCCGGCCGACAAGCAGACGCTGCTGTTTCAGAACTTCACGCAGGCCGACACATCCACCACGCGCAAGTATGGCGGCACGGGTCTCGGCCTGGCCATCAGCAAACGGCTGGTTGAAATGATGGGCGGCGAGATTGGGCTGAAGAGCCAGCCCGGCAAGGGTTCAACCTTCTGGTTCACTCTTCCCCTGGTGGAAGGCGTAACCGGGAATTCGAATGCAACGGATCCGCCCGGACGCGGCGGACAGCCACATCAGTCCGGCCCATTGCCACCACTCAACCCTGAAAACCGGTCCCCAACCAATCAAAACCTATGAGGGCCCTGATCGTTGATGATTCCAAATCCATCCGGATAATCCAAGGCCGGACACTCAATGGGATTCTGTAACCGAACCGCTATGCCAAAAACTCGACTGCTTATCGTGGACGACGACGCCATCCACCGCTTGCTGGTGTCCAAATGCCTCGCCGATCAATCTGACCTCGAAGTCATCACGTCGGACTGCGGTCATGACGTCCTCGCCCGCTTGAACCGGGGTGAGAAATTCGATGTGCTGTTCGTGGACTGGAACATGCCGGAAATGAGCGGCTACGAACTTCTCTGCACCGTGCGCGCCAACGCCCAATTCAACAACATTCGCATCATGATGCTAACCGCCAAAAATGACATGGAAGACGTCAGGCAGGCTCTGGGCGCCGGGGCGAGAGAATATCTCATGAAACCGTTCACCAAAGAAATGCTGATCAACAAGCTCGCATTACTGCTGTTGGACTGAGCCAGCATGGCCAAAATTCGAATTCTCATCGTGGACGATTCCGTCGTCATTCGCCGGTTGGTGTCCAACTGCCTGGCCCAGGACCCGGAGATCGAAGTCGTCGGTAACGCGGCCAACGGCCAGATCGGTCTCGCCAAAATTGCCCAGGTGAATCCCGACCTCGTCACGCTTGACATGGAAATGCCGGTGATGGATGGGCTCCAAACGCTGGCCGCCATTCGCAAAACGCATCCGAGGCTTCCGGTGATCATCTTCAGTAAGCTCACCGAACGTGGCGCGGGCATCACGCTCGACGCGCTCGCGCTTGGCGCCAACGATTATGTGACGAAGCCGGCCAACGTGGGTGGCGTGAATGCAGCCATGGAACAAATCCGCAACGAACTTATCCCCAGGATTAAGTGGTTGTGCCGTCGCGCGCCGACAACGTCGGCCATGGCACCGCCCCGTCCGGAAGCCGAAGTCCGAAAACCGGTCGCGCTACGGCCCACGGCCCTCCCCCGTCCTGAGATTCTGGCTATCGGCGTTTCGACCGGCGGTCCGAACGCGCTCTCGGCGATGCTGCCCGGATTGGCCGGTAATTTTCCTGTACCCATTGTCATCGTACAACACATGCCCGCGTTGTTCACCCGGCTCCTGGCCGAGCGCCTGGCGGCGCTTTCGGCTTTTCCCGCACGCGAAGGGGAAGCCGGTGCATTGTTGCGACCAGGGGAAATCTGGCTGGCACCGGGCGGTTTCCACATGGAAGTCACAAGAGCGCCGGATGGCGTTCGACTGCGCACACACCAAGGGCCGCCCGAGAACTCCTGCCGGCCGGCTGCGGATGTGCTCTTTCGTTCCGTGGCGCAGGTGTTCGGTCCTCGTTCGCTCGCCGTCGTGCTCACGGGGATGGGCCAGGACGGACTTCGTGGTTGCGAATCCATCCGGGCGGCGGGCGGGCAAGTGCTCGCCCAGGACGAAGCCAGCAGCGTCGTTTGGGGCATGCCCGGTGCCGTGAGCCAGGCTGGTTTAGCCGAAAAAGTTTTGCCACTGGACCAGTTGGCTGCGGAGATCAATCGGCGAGTCCAGGCTGGCTCCCCACGAGCGGGCTCGCTCAAACCGCCAGATGTTCCGATCGAGGCGTCTATTGTCAGAGCTTCATGAACACCGCCGACTTTGACTACGTCCGCAAGTTTGTCCGCGACCAGGCGGCCATCGTGCTGGAACCAGGCAAGGAGTATCTGGTTGAGTCGCGCTTGCTCATCCTGGCGCGCAAAGAGAAAATTGCCTCAATCGACGAACTCATCAAAAAACTGCGATCGGATCCAAAGAACGGTCTCCATCGCAAGGTGGTCGACGCCATGACGACTAATGAGACCTCCTTCTTTCGTGACATCCATCCTTTCGAGGCACTCAGGAAATCGATCATCCCCGAGCTGATGGCTCGACGCGCCGCGCAGCGGCAGGTCAACTTTTGGTGCGGCGCCGCCTCCACCGGCCAGGAACCTTACAGTGTCTTGATGCTGATCGCGGAGCACTTTCCCGAACTGCTAAAATGGGACGTCAAATTCATCGCCACTGATCTGTGCAGCGAGGTCCTGGCCCGGTCCCGAGCCGGCTGCTTCAGCCAGCTCGAAGTCAACCGCGGCCTGCCCGCGAGCCTGTTGGTGAAATACTTTGTCCGGCAGGGGGCGTCGTGGGAAATCCGAGAGGATTTGCGCCGGCGCGTCGAGTTCCGCGAAATGAACCTCGTCAAAGACTGGCCAGCGCTGCCGCCGCTGGACATCGTTTTTCTGCGCAACGTCCTGATTTATTTCGATGTCGAGACCAAAAAAACCATCCTTGCCAAAGCACGCCGCTTGCTGCGCCCAGGCAGTTACCTTCTGCTGGGCGGCGCGGAAACGACTTTCAACATCGATGACGCCTTTGAGCGGGAGGTCATTGACAAGACGATCTGCTACCGGGTGAAGCAAGCGTGAAAGGTTTGCCGTCATGATTGATCTCGCCAGCCTCATCGAACAAGCTAACGAACTGGCGCCGCTCTCCACCAGCACCGTCCGCCTGGCCGAACTGGTCGGCAACCCGGACTGTCATCTTGACGACGTGGCGGAATTGATCGCGTTCGACCAGGCGCTCACCGTGAAACTGTTGCGCGCGGCCAATTCCGCCGCCAGCGCCAGCGCTGTTCCCGTGGGCAGCGCGCGGGAAGCCGTTACCAGGATGGGCACCGCGCAGGTGCTGGCCCTCGCGGTTGCGGCCGGCGCCAGACCGTTCCTCCAAACGAGCGTTCCCGCTTACGGCCTCGACGAAGGCGCCCTGTGGCGGCATTCTGTGGCAGCGGCGGTGGCCATCGAAATCGCGCCGAATTTTTGCCTGGTAGAGGTGCCGCCCGAGGCTTTCACGGCGGCTCTGCTGCATGACGTGGGCAAACTGGTAATGGGCCGATTCCTCAGCCCCGAAATCCTCGGCTTTATCCAGCGTGCCCAGGAGGTTGATCATCTGGGCCAATTGGAAGCCGAATCCTTGCTGCTCAACGTGCATCATGGCGAACTCGGCGGCCTAATCGCCCAACACTGGCACCTGCCGCCGCCTGTTGTTCAAGGCATCACCTACCACCACAACCCTGAGCAGGGGTTGGATGTCCTGTGCGACCTCACCTACTTGGCTAACCAGGTCGCCAAACAAATCGAAGCCGGCCTCGACGGCAGAAAGCTCGATTTCAGCGTCGATCCGGCGGTAGCCGAACGCCTCGGCCTGACGCCGCAGGCTCTCGACAACTTCTGCCCCATCGCGGCTTCGCGCTACACGCAGGTGAGCCGCCGTTACAACGCAGTTTGAAATAATATGAGCACACCAACTCCGAATCTCACCGACAAAGTGCTCGACCTGCTGAGCCACAGTGTCGGCGAAGTTTTCAAAACTATGCTCACTCTGGAGGTGCAGCCGGCGCCGACGCACGACTTGCACGCGTCGGACGAAACGCTCGTTGCCGGATCTGTTGGATTCATTGGCGATGCGACCGGTGTCGTCTATATCCAGGTCACCGCCTCCTTCGCCCGGACGCTGGCTGGCCGCATGTTGGGTCTGGCCGAAGCCGAACTGGACGGCGACGCGATGGTCTGTGACGTCATCGGCGAATTGAGCAACATGATCGTAGGCTCTGTGAAATCCCGTCTGTGTGATTCGGGCGCCGCTTGCGTGCTGACCATTCCGTCCGTCGTACGCGGCAAAAACTTCAAGGTCGAACCCGCCTCTGGATCTCAGCACCGTCTGTTGGGTTTCCGCTGCGGTGCGGACCATATCCTTGTCGAACTACTGATGAAATATTCCAAATAGTCTCGTCTCAACAAACCATCCCATTATGAGCATAAAAATACTTACCATCGATGACAGCAAGACCATCCGAATGATCGTTGCCAAAGCCTTCAAGCCGTTCGACTGCGCTATCCTTGAAGGTGCCAACGGTATCGAAGGCCTCGCTGCCGCCTTAAAGGAAAAACCGGACCTCATCATCCTTGACATCACTATGCCGGTGATGGATGGCTACGAGACGCTCACAAAACTAAGGAACGAGCCGGTCTTGAAGGATATCCCAGTCATTATGCTCACCGCCGAAGCTGGCAGAGACAACGTCTTGCGCATCGCCAAGCTCGGAGTACGCGGTTACATCATCAAACCCTTCAAGGAAGCAGAGCTGCTCGAAAAAGTCGGCAAGATCGTCAAACTAGTTCCCCGGACTCAAGCGGCGGGACCTGTGAAGAGCTATCTTGATCCGCTGGATATCCTCGTCGTGGACGACAAGCCCGCCATTATCGAACAAATCCAGGAAGCCTTGAATCAGACGTCTTGGAAAGTCCAAGGCTTAGGCGATGCCAAGACCGCGCTGGATCGATGCACCCAACATCCTCCCGATGCCTTGCTGATCAGCCTGTCGCTGCCTGACGGCGGTGGTCTCCAGCTCTTTCAACAGATTGCCGCTAATCCTCAGACGCAATCGGTGTCCGTGTTCGGTCTTAGCGTGAAGACCGCCACGGCAGAACAGGAACAAGCCCAAAACGCGGGCTTGGCTGCTCTTATCACAAAGCCGATCGATCCCGCTCGCTTACACGATAAACTAGTGGAAACTTTGCGACTGGATACATCGTATCGTTATTTCCAACAAGTCGATGACGTACTGGCGCTCAACACACCGATAAATCTCACGCCGACCGCCACCGATGACATCCTTCGGTTGTTAGAGAAGAGAATCGCAGCGTTTGTCGATATCGGCTTGGTCAAGGTAATCATCAATTTTAGTAAGACTCGTGATGCCGATTGGAAACTGGTGAAGATCGGCGTAAAAGCGGTAGCTTTGTGCAAAGAACTGGGTTTGCGCTATTGCATGGTCGGTTCAGACGAATTTGCCAAGGCATGTGAAGATTATCCGGACGCCGTAAATCTTCCTTTCGTTTACAATTGGAATGACGCAGTGCGTTCCTTGACTCGCAAAGCAGAGGACGAGATGGCCTAGTTTGTCTCAACGACGAGGTTCTCGGAGCCTCAGAACTCCTGACCTGAGGTGGAATGAACACGACCCCTCTCCCGACCTACGGCCACCCTCTCCCCGCGCGGATTCATCGGAATTGCTTAATTCGCGCGGG
>JBDTOW010000311.1:0-5662 GCA_039933075.1 Verrucomicrobiota bacterium
TATTGATGACGGACGAGTCCCGAACACGCTGTCGTAAGTTGATGACGCGTTTCGAGAAGACAGATGCGTTTGCAACGTCGACGGAGCTTATTGAAAATCTTGCCTTACACCACACCAGCCTTGACGCAGTGGATCGGCGGAAGTGAGTCGAACAAACATTCCCACTTCTCGCCGCCTTCGCGGCCAAGCCAGAGTTGTCCCGTCGTGGTCCCAAAATAGAGTGCCGGCGACGACAGTTCGTCTATGTCCATCGCGTCACGCAGGACGGTGAAGAAACTCTCTTTTTTCGGTAGCCCTTGAGCGATTTTCTTCCACGAATCGCCGCCGTTTTCGCTGCGCCAAACAGCGGGCACGCCGCCCGGACAAGTGCGCGTCGCCGGTTCGAGTGGCACGACGTAGAGCGTGTTGGCGTGGTGCGGATGCACGACGATCGGGAAACCAAAGTCGGACGGCAGTCCCCTGGCGATCGAGCGCCAGGTGTGGCCGTGGTCGTCGCTGCGCAGAACACCGATGTCCGGCCGTCGCCCGCCGGGCCCGTCCCATTCCGCCCAGCCACCGTGGTTCTGCATGTAGAGTCGACCGGGTGCATCCTTGTGACCCGCAATCTTGTGGACGCACTGGCCGAATTCCGGAAACGGATCGGGCGTGAACCCGGCGCCGACGCCATTGTTGGCAGCCGCGAAGGTCGCGCCGCCATCTTCGCTCAGGTAGTGTCCGCCGGTCGAGATGCCGAGATGCACCCGATTCCCGTCGCGCAGGATTGTGTGCATGCAAAGCCCGCCGTTGCCTGGGTTCCACTTGCGCGAGTGCTCGTGGTTGCTGATCCCCGGAACCAGCTCCCAGGAATCGCCGCCGTCGTTGCTTTTGAACAGCGAGGCCGGCTCGACCCCGCACCACAGCTCCTTTTTGTTGGCACCTGGTTCTAGCGACCAGATGTTGGCGAGTGCTCGCCCGTCTTCCTTCGGGAATGCTGGCGCCGACTTGGTTTCCTTGAAGTTCTTCCCGAGATCGGTCGAACGCAGGACTTTCATGCCGAAGAAAGGATTGCAGCTCGAGGCGAATAGTCGCGGTGTGCCGCGGGTATCAATCAACGCGGAATAAACCGCGACGCCGGGGTTGAACGGGCCGCGCAGCGAAAAGCGGCGCCGGGTCTTCGACGACTCGGCCACGAACAGCCCTTTCTTGGTTCCGATGCAAAGAACAATTTTTTCTGGCATAAATCAACCTCCCGAGACTGCGGTCATGATGGTGACAACGTCGCCGCGTTCGAGTAAGGTGTTGAGCTCATCGCGGTCTCGCATATGTTCGGTGTTTACGAAAAGATTGATGTGCCGGCGCACCGCTCCGGTTTCATCGCAGATGCTCCGGTGCAGCTCCGGATAACCCTGCTCAAGTTCCGCCAGCACGGCACGCAGGTTCGCCGCCGGGAACGCCAGTTCCGACGCGCCTGCGCAGCAGCCGCGTAGCGGCGTGGGAATGCTGACCGTAATTGTCACGGTTTGGGCCACGGGGCGCGCGGGTGTTAGCTGGGGCTGCATGGAATGAGTTGGGGGCGAATGCGCTGGTCTTGATTAATGCGCAGTCGTTGCCTCTTAGCAATCGCTCGGTTGAGAACTGAGAATCGCTTTTGCATCGGGCCAGGTTGAACCGATCTTAGAAAAGTGCGAGCCAGAGTCAAAACATTTTGTCTGTCTTTGAATTTTCCTCGGTGCGATCATCCAACCTCGGCCACTCAGCCAACGTAGCTGTAATCGTACGGCTTCCGCATTTCGCGAGCGAGGTGGGTGTTGGCTTCTTTCGCGCCGTCGCCGATGAAGACTTCCTTCGCCGGGTCCCACTGGAGTTTGCGGCCCAGGTGCATCGCGATGATGATCAGGTGGCCGATGACGGCGGAGCGATGGCCCTGTTCGACGTGCGCGATTGGATCTTTGCGTGACCGAACGCAGTCAAGGAAATTGCCCATGTGGTTGTTGCTCTCTTCGAGCTTCATGGCGCTATCGGGTAACGGGGTCAAGTAAATCTCATCTTTGCTCGCGCTCAGGTCGCCGCGGTTCACCCAGATCCAGCCTGACGTACCGGTGAAACGGACGCCATTGCGCTGGCCTTTTGGATCCACAATTCCGCCGAACGGGCTGTCCGCCGTCGTGGTCTTGACAATTTGCCGGATGTCATTGCCCCAATGCAGCGTCGCCTCGAATTCCTTGCACGTCGTGAAACCGCCATCGATTGGACCGACCGTCGCTTTGGCCTCGACGCTGATGGGGCCGTCCTCCCCGATGGCCCAGCGCGCGATGTCGTTATGATGCGCGCCCCAGTCCGTGACGGGCCCGCCGGCATAGTCCCACCACCAACGGAAAGTGTTATTCGCGCGCTCTTTCATATAGCCCACTTGCGGCGCCTGGCCGAGCCAGAGATCCCAATGGAGACCTTCGGGCACAGTCTGCTCAGTGGCGAACGGACCTTCGCGCAATCCCGCCGGCACGAACACCTCCACAGTCTGAAGCTTGCCGATGCGCTGGTTGCGAACCAGTTCGCACGCCAGACGGAAGCGCCGGTCACTGCGCTGCTGAGTGCCGGTCTGGAAAACGATCTTATGGTCGCGCACGGCTCGAATCAAATGCTTGCCTTCGTCAATGGTAAGCGTGAGCGGCTTCTCGCCATAAACATCTTTCTTCGCCCGGGCTGCTCCGATGTTGATCAAGGAATGCCAATGGTCAGGCGTGCCATTGACGATGATGTCCACGTCCTTTCGCTCCAGAATCTTTCGGAAGTCGGTGAATGTGGCGGGAGACTTGCCATCCTGCGTGTAACGGCGGGCCACATTGCTCAACGAATCCTCCTTCACATCGCAGAGGGCGACAACGTTTCCAAACTTGGCGGCACCGGCCAGATCTCCGCTTCCCTGCCCACCGCAACCGATCAGCGCCAGGCCCGGTCGGCTGTTGGGCGAACTCGACGGGTTAATGTTCTCCTCCGCCGCGCGCGCGAGATCGAGCTCCACAAACCACCGCGGTAGTCCAGTGGCGGCGGCAGTGAGACTGCAACGTTGGATGAAGGAACGACGGGAAATCTGGAATTTTTGTGGCATGGGGAAATTGAAATCGCGCGCGGCTCAAACGTCAAGGCGAAGTCCGGCACGAATTTGATTTACGGCAATCCGGACACTTTCGGAAGTTGACTCGCGCCGAAACTATTAATTGTGGCAAGCAGAATCTAGAATCTCATCGGCCGCACGCTTTTAGCCGGTACGCAGTGGCTGCTATAGCGTCTTTATCCACATTCCACACCAAACCGTACTTCACCGGACCGTAAGGCTGCGGCGCACCGAACAAGACGGCCAAGAGACGCCCGAAAGCGTCGTTGCGACCGGGACCGGAAGCTGGCGGCGCCTTTGTCCGGGGGTTGATCCAGGACGTGCAACGCGGCGCGCATATTGTGAAAAAGCTTCAGGAACGAGCGGCCAGATCCACACCTGATCGAGGACGATTACGGAGTCGAAAAACGCCTCCGCGTCAAATGGCTGGTCATTCCCAGCACTCGCACCGGAGCGGCGCCTGGGCCGGAAGTGATTTCACCGACCTGACAGGCGGCGCAATTCACTCCCACCGCCGCCAGTCCGCCAAGGTGTGGCACCGGCCCGCGACTAAAACCGACCGGCCAGCCAAAGGCCAGATCCGGGATCAAGCCAAAATGGTTAAGATCCGAACTCGGAAACAAGTCTGGGTAAGTACTGATGACTGGCTGATTCCACTCGAAACCGCGAGGAACTCACTTTTACCACGAAACTTTTTATCGAGAAAGGTTTAGTACAAAATGTGGTACCACGATCGATTAAACAGGAGCGTTCGCCTGGGTGTGGGGTACTGGCGGATTTCGGCCGCTTGCCCAGGGCGGAAAAGTCGCGCTCAGGAGTGATTCACTGGTCGTGGTGATGTCACTTGGAGGAAGGTCAAGTGTTGCGAATTGACTGTGGAAATCAAATTCGCTATGGTGTGACGTGGTGGTACGCAAAAGGCAATTTCGTGAACAAACTTTGGCTCAATCTTTAATGATCTTCCGCGGGGTTCACACCGCTTGTTACACAGGCTGAAAGGTCGGATATGCAAATCAATACTAATCAGAAAAGAGGGTTCACGCTCGTGGAGATCATGATCGTGGTGGCCATCATCGGCTTGTTGGCAGCCATGGCGATTCCGAATATGGCGCGTTCGCGTGAAATCGCCCAACTTGGAGCAGTCATAAACAATCTTCGCGTCATCGAGAACGCGAAAGACACTTGGGCGCTCGAGAACAGAAGGGGCACTGGTGATACCCCGGCAGAAACCGATATCGGCCCTTACCTTAAAGGCAACAAGTTTCCGCCGACACTGGTGGTGGGCGAAACCTACAACATCAACGCGGTGGGCACACCCGCGACGGCGACGACGCCGGTGAAGCTTGGCACCTACGGACCAGGCAGCACCATTACCTTGCCTTAACTTCGTTCAATTCATTCGGTTTTTGCAAAGCCCAAGCTTTTCCTTGGGCTTTTTTGTGTTCATGGCAGGCTCGATACGCGGCTTCGCCGCAAACGGTTTTATCTTGATTGGATTGGCAATGAACCTTTGAGTTCTAAAACGAGCGCCGGGGCGGCTCATTCGCTCCTCGCGGATACGAAAGCGCCGAGCGGCGAAAATTACCCGTTAGCGAAAGATTCACATGAACTGGATAAGCGACCCGCAGATATGGATTAGCCTCCTTAGCTTGACCGTGCTGGAGATTGTGCTGGGGATCGATAACATTGTTTTCCTTTCGATCCTGGCGGGCAAACTGCCAGCGGATCAGCAAGCCAGAGCGCGCAAGCTCGGCCTCGGATTGGCACTCATCACACGCATCCTGCTGCTCTGCGGTCTGGCCTGGATGGTGAAACTGACCCAACCAATCTTTACGATTTTGAATCACAGCGTTTCGGGCCGTGACCTGATCCTGCTCGCTGGCGGCTTGTTTCTTTTGGCCAAATCCACTCACGAGATTCACGAGAAGTTGGAAGGTGAAGACGGCAAGATCACGAGCAGACTGGCGCCCACTTTTGCCAGCGTCATTATCCAAATCCTGCTGCTCGACATCGTATTCTCGCTCGATTCCGTCATTACCGCCGTTGGCATGGTCAAGCAAATCGGCGTCATGGTCGCAGCCGTCATCATCGCGATGATCTTCATGTTTTGCTTCGTCGACCACATCAGCGGATTCATTGATCGGCATCCTGCCCTGAAAGTGCTGGCTCTCAGTTTTCTGATGCTCATCGGATGTGCGCTGGTGGCGGAAGGCTTTCATAAGGAGATCCCCAAAGGCTACATTTATTTCGCGATGGCTTTTTCCGTGGGGGTCGAGAGTTTGAACATCCGTCTGCAAGCTCGCGCGAAAGCCGCCCGCGTTAAACTTCATCAACCGTATCGCTGAGCGGCATGACCGAGTTGGCAAACAGTTTGGAATCGCCGCGAAAAATTTTCGCTTTGTCGCGCCAAGCGGTGGTCGGTATCTTGTTAGGTAATCCTTATGGACTCCTGGCCCAAGCACAAGCATCTGCCGGCAAAGCTCCGCGTTAGTCTGCTCGCAAGCCTCTTTCTTTCCTCCTGTGTGCATGAAGGGGACAGGGCGATTCACAACGACCCAGCCGCTCACA
>JBDTOW010000312.1:0-5662 GCA_039933075.1 Verrucomicrobiota bacterium
TCAAACATCTTGGCGATTAAACCAAGCACGAAAATGTTTTTGCCCTTGTCCTTGGCGGTCCCGCCGATAGCCTCGACCGTCAAACCCGAGATCGGCACACCGATATGATGATAGAGTTTCTGCCACTCCGCCTGGGGTTCGACATGATCGGAGTCGTAAAGAACAATCCCGCCATTTTTTAGCGAGTTAATGTGATCTTCGTAGGAATGCTGATAAAACGCGAGCAGGACATCGGCTTCGTCTCCAGAGCTGAGCACCTCGCCGGAACCAATCCGAACCTGAAAAATCGATGGTCCGCCGGAGATAGTTGAAGGAATGGTCATGAAGGTCATGACTTCCTGTTCACTGCGGCCTGCCAGTCTAGCCAGGAAACCGCCGATGGCCTGAATACCGTCTTGCGAATTCCCCGCAATGCGAATTACCGCTTCGGGGATCTTTAAAACCTTTGGCGTCCCACTCGATGCCGGGACAGAAACAGTTCTTTCGTTCATGAAATTGTCATTGGTTATTCTTAAGCGATCCAGAAAACACACTGACGCGAATCTCGCGCATTACATTCGATAAAGCGACACTAACACTGCAACTTGATGTGTCAAATTCTAATCGTAATTCCGATCCTTCTTATACTGATAGCCTTGCAACGATGAGGCATTTCAAATTTGCAGTCGATTTCGAGATGAATTAGCGGTGCTTAACCAAGGCTATTTCTGAAGTAGTCTTGCAGCAGATGTTCGAGTGCATTGGCAATTCCGTGGCCCCACGGTTCCTGGCTGATGTATCCACGTTGCCGAAGCACCGCTTCTTTCACTGCGGGGATGGCGTTTGCTGGTGCCACCAGCCAACCGGCAAATTCGCTCGAAAGCATTGGAAGATCGTTGAAATGGTCGCCTGCGGCGAGAACGTGTTCCCGTTCGATTCCAAGTTGTCTGGCAACCTCGGCCAGCGCGGTGCCCTTGTTATACCGTGCATGACTAAAGCGGGCGTACACATCGTTGCGTACCACCGTGAGGTTCGGCACGCCTTGAGCATAGGCATTTAAGTGTTCGAGGATGGCATCGGCGTCATCATTGTCTCCCGCCAGCAAACAAAACGGCGAATACGCATCCTCATAGATAGTGGCGGTGAAGCGCGCATTGACCCATTCCATCAAGCCGGGTATGTCGGCCCGAATTGTCTCAAATAACTGCTGATGGCTCAGGGTGCAATCACGGTTCCAGTCCTCGAGCCCGATGAAACGGGATTCCTTGTGAAAATGGATCTCGCGTTCGACCACGACCACGTAGTCCGGCATGATGGAGAGTCGCGCCCGTCCGATCGCCTCCATCAAGCTCGATAAATCGCGGCCCGTATTGATCACCCACCTGGCGCCCAGTCGCTGCAACCGACCGATCAACGCCTGGAGATGTTCCGGCACTGGTGGATTTTCGTGCTCGGCGTGTAACGTGCCATCGAAGTCTGTCGAGATGAGTCTGATCGGGAGAGGAATTTCGTTCACCACAGTTTGCTATTACCACGCTTGCGCGCGCCTACAATCCTGCGATATCGTTCGTTGTCAAAGAAAATATGCCAACAGCGCAGGACCAATACGACGACGCCATGTTCGATTTTAGCACTGGCGACTATGATTCTGCGATCGCCAAGCTGAAAACTCTGTTGGCTGCAGACTCGACCTACTTTGATGCCCAGCTTTCGCTGGGAATGGCTTATTTTCGAAAAGCCGATTATGCTTCGGCCATAGAAGAAGGGCATAAAGCTGAGAAACTGAAACCGAACGAACAACTGGTTCATACTAACCTCTCCCTGTTTTACATGAAAAGCGGCGACAAAAAGACCGCCGAGCATCATGGTCTTCAGGCGCGGATCGCTTCGTGGAAAGGCAATATGACGCCGCCTGACCAAACGGCGGGCGGTGATCCCGAGTTGGAAATGGCGAAGCCAGCGCCCCCGCCGGTCAAACCTCCGCAGAAATTCCCGGACATGCCCTGGAAGAAAAACCTCAAAGTCGGCGGTGGCGATTCGCCTGCTTCTTGAGATTTTCAAGCCGTTTCAATGAGTAATTTTATTTCGGTTGCTGATGTGAAAAGCTTGCCGCCGGGGCATGGGCGTACCGTCCACGTGAACGGGCGTGAATTCGCAATCTACAATCTCGACGGCCAGTTTTACGCGATCGATGATACATGCCCGCATCGTGGTGGGCCGCTGGGGGCTGGTTGCCTGGAGAATGGCCAGGTGTTTTGTCCAATGCACGGCTGGGCGTTCGATTTGCGAACCGGGGCCTGCTTGAGCAATCCCGAGCGTTCGGTGAAGTCCTATCCAACGCGCATCGAGGGTGGCGAGGTGCAAATATCGCTGGAAGTTCAGCCGCCTGAGAAGGCGAAAGAAAGCCTAAATTTTCCGTGAGAGAATACATCACGGTAACTTTGAATTCCGAAAGGACTGTATATGAAATCTGCCTTTGAACTGGCAATGGAACGGTTGAGCAAGGACTCGCCCACTGTCAAACTCACCAAAGAACAAAAGAAGCAAATTGCCGAGCTGGATTCCAAATACGCTGCCAAGATTGCTGAGCGTGAGATTTTCCTGAAAGCCGAAATCGCCAAGGCGATAGAGAAGGGTGATTTTGAAGCGATGCAACAATTGGAAAAGCAGCTTGTCAGCACTCGGAAATCGCTTCAGGTTGAACTCGGGGAGAAGAAAGACAAGCTGCGAGAGAGCCATGGAAAGTGACCGCGGGAGTATTTGCCCGGCGAATCAAGGCAAACCAAGCTCGGCAGCGGTTGCATTGTGGTCCTTCGAGATGACTCGTCGTTCACGCGGCGCGCCAAACCATTCGTCGTGAGAGGGAGTCGCGCGATGGTTGCGAAGGGAGCGAAGATTCTTGAACGAGAGCCCTCTTCCCTTCGCTGCCACCGCTACCTTCGCGCGAAAATATCTGTCTTCTCCTGACGATCGGCCTGCCTACCCATGCAAACCACGCCAGGGAGTTAACCTCGTCCGCGCGCAGAATCCCTGGGCGCAAGTCGCGGGTGGCTAATCACTTTTCGCTCGCTAACAAAGGTCGAAATGAAATAAAGCCGCAACGACAAGGGCGTGTTTGATTGCGCCGGTGGCCACCAAAGCCGGTGTATCCGTGGCCGGAATAAGCCGGGCGAGAATGTCCTCTCCGTGATCGAATTCCGTCGGATGGATGGGGTGGCAATTCTCGACGAGCACGGTGAAACAAGTGTTGCTCATAATCGCCGGGTTGGGAAAAACCTTGCCGATGACTCGAGCATTGGTTCCTTCGTAACCCGTTTCTTCCCGCAACTCGCGAAGCCCGGTCGCCACTGGATCGCGATCGGTGGCGTCCATCATTCCGCCAGGGATCTCAAGCTCGACCGTGTTGGAACCGTGCCGATATTGCTCGACCATCACGAGTTGGCGGTCCGGAGTTATCGCAACGACATTGACCCAATTCACGCAATCGATGACAAAGAAATCCACTTTTTTGCCCGTTCGCGGGGAAACCTTTTCGTCGGAGCGAATGCTGAAGATGCGATAATCGCCCATCTGGTGCGAGGCCACTGTAGGCCAGGGTTTGATCATATCAATATCCCTTCTCTTTGGCCGCCCAGCCTTGTGTCATGAGGCTGAGCAGATGTGCGATGGTCTGTTCGCGAGTTTTGCCCGTTCGTTCCGTCAGTTGCCTGGCCCGCTTGTCGAG
Organism: Verrucomicrobiota bacterium; assembly: GCA_039933075.1. Classification (GTDB taxonomy): domain Bacteria; phylum Verrucomicrobiota; class Verrucomicrobiia; order Limisphaerales; family JACPZS01; genus JBDTOW01. Next base: position 3,704 of record JBDTOW010000312.1, read on the forward strand.
TTGGGCAGCCATCTCAGTCGACTTTTCCTTTGGAGCTCCCATCTCTACCAATACCGCGGCAATTTGGGTAAGCTCCATGATCGAGGAATTCCTTCAGCGAAGTTGCAAAAACCGTTCAACACAAGGCGGCCAAATCGTGACTCGCTCGGGTTCGAACTCGAACCGGTTTATTGGACTGATTTAACAGGTTCAATTCGGATGTTTTCGACACCCTGGCGGACAACTGGTTTGCTCTTCTCGCCGCCGCCGCTTTGGATTGTCGAGGTGTCGCCGATCTTTGCGAGAATGTCGTCACCTTTAATCACGCGGCCAAACGCGGTATATTGTCGATCCAAAAACTTCGCGTCCGCCAGGCAAATGAAAAATTGGCTGCCCGCCGAGTCCGGGTTCTGGGAGCGAGCCATCGATATCACTCCACGAGCGTGAGATCGGTCATTGAACTCCGCCGGGATTTGGTAGCCCGGACCGCCGGTGCCCCAGCTCGACTCGGCCTTCGCATCTTTCGTGAGCGGATCGCCACCTTGAATCATGAACCCTTTGACGATCCGGTGGAAAGCCGTCCCATCATAAAAACCTTCGCGCGCCAGCTTTTTGAAATTCTCGACGGTTTTGGGCGCCACGTCCGGCCAGAATTCCAGAACCATTTCGCCGTGCGTCGTCTTGATGATGGCGGTTTCTTTGTTGTTGGTATTCACGTCTGTTTAACCTTTAGGTTACCTTGAAGGGAATCCGCAGCCTGGCGCAATCGCAAAAAATGTCTTTTTTTTAATGGCGGAATGCTTTTGAATCCTCGCACTTATGAATCTTAATATCTTCGATGGCGGTTTGAACGCGCGGGCAATTTACATTTTTGTTCTCCTGCTTGCCTTTTGTTTGGCAGGCATTCTTGGTAGCGACGCGGCTGAGCGCAAATTGTCCGATGGCGTTTATGCGGAGTTTGACACATCCAAAGGAAAAATCCTCGTTCAACTGGAGTACGAGAAAACACCACTGACCGTGGCGAATTTCGTTGGTCTCGCGGAAGGAACCAAGAATTATTCAAAAACCCCTGGCGAAGTTCCCAAAGCCCAAGGCAAACCTTTTTATGATGGTCTGACCTTTCACCGGGTACTTGCCAACTTTATGATCCAGGGCGGCTGTCCTCAGGGCACCGGAAGCGGCGGGCCTGGATATAAGTTTCGCGACGAGTTTGATCCTTCCTTGAAACACACCGGGCCAGGAATTCTTTCCATGGCCAATGCCGGTCCCGCGACAAACGGGAGTCAATTTTTCATTACGCATGTGGCAACCTCCTGGCTGGATGGGAAACATTCCGTCTTTGGCCACGTCGTCGAGGGACAGGATGTCGTTAACAAGATTGAAAAAGGAGACAAGATTAACACGATTAAGATCCTTCGCATTGGCGAGAAAGCCAAGGCATTCAAGGGCGACGAGGCCGATTTTCAAAAGCACTTAAAAGCGTAACAAGCGGTGGAAATGACCTCTCGAGTGTTTCTTGTGGGGCACCTCCAGGAAATCCTACTCGCGGGCCTTGAAGGGAAGTTGAACGATTTTCACCGGACTCTCACCCGCCGCAGTTCGGAGGACCAACTCAGTTCCGATTTGGTTGGCCTCCCGGCGGATGTAAGCAAGGGCGATGTTGGACTTTAATGTCGGTGACGCAATGGCGCTCGTGACATAGCCAATCTCTTTATCGCCCAGGTAGAGCTTATCGCCTTTGCGCGGCAAATCTTTAAGATTATCTGCCAGCCCCAAACCACGCAGCGCTTTGGCGACCTGCCCGTAGGTTCGGATGCGTGCAATCACTTCCTGTCCGATGTAACACCCCTTCGTGTAGCTAATCGCTCGCGCATCAATCCCGGCTTCCGGCGGGAGATTGGTTTCGTCCATGTCGGCGCCGAAACGGGGAATGCCCGCTTCAATGCGACGAGTTTCGGGGCGTCGTTCACGACGATGTAC
>JBDTOW010000313.1:0-5659 GCA_039933075.1 Verrucomicrobiota bacterium
TGGACAAGGGCCACTTATGAGCAAGCCGATGTTGACAAGACTTTCCTTCAAAGGGCTGGTCCAGTTCAGCCCCCGCTTCACACCGCGCGCGCGCATCAGTCATGTCCTCTTTGATTTTGACGGCACGCTCTCGTTGATCCGCCAGGGATGGCCGGAGGTCATGCTTCCGATGTTTGTCGAAATGTTGCCGCGCAAACCGGGCGAGACTGAGGAAAGTGTCCGCCAGCTTCTCTATGACGATATCATGCGACTGAATGGCAAACAGACCATTTATCAGATGATCCAGCTCGCCGAGCGAATTCGCGAGCGGGGTGGCCAGCCGAAAGATCCCCTCTGGTACAAGCACGAATACCTGCTGCGATTGGACCAGCGGATCCGATCGCGCCTCGATGGCATTCGCAACGGCTCGCTGCAACGCGATGATTTCCTCGTTCACGGTTCGCGCGCGTTGCTCGAAAAAATCCAGTCGATGAAGCTGCCGATGTATCTGGCGAGCGGCACGGATGAACAGTTCGTCAAGCAGGAGGCCGAGTTGCTCGACACGACCCGTTATTTCAGCGGTCACATCTACGGCGCGCAGGATGACTACAAATCTTTTTCTAAAAAAATGGTGATCGAACGGATTCTTCGCGAAAACAAAATTCCGGGCGACCAATTGCTCGCGTTTGGCGACGGGTACGTGGAAATCGAAAATACGAAAGAAGTTGGCGGACTGGCCGTCGCGGTGGCCAGTGACGAAGCCAACAACGGTTCAGGGCAAATGGACGAATGGAAACGCCAACGTTTGCTCGGCGTCGGGGCCGATATCGTCATCCCGGATTACCGCGATCTTGAACCGCTGTTCGATTGCATCTTCGCCAGGTGAAATTTTATTCGAATCATCAGCGAACGCGTTCCGCAATGAAGAGGCCGCCCAAACCGCTCGATCTGACAAAGCTCCGCGTTTATCCACTGGCCGAGCGCCGGAGCCTTACGCGGGTTGAAGACATTTTAATCGACCCGGACGCCGCTCCCAGCCTGCTCGATGATACGCAGGGCAAAATGATTCGCGAATGCGCTCGCGCGATCGCCAGCGCGCGGTTGCGCGGCGCGAGCGTGATGCTGATCTACGGCGCTCATCTGATCCGCAACGGCGCGGCGTTCATCCTCGAACGGATGATGCTGCGCGACTGGATCACTCACCTGGCCACCAATGGCGCCGGCACCATCCACGATTGGGAGTATGCCTTCCTCGGGCGTTCGACCGAAAGCGTCGAGGAGAACGTCGCGACCGGAACGTTCGGCTCCTGGGACGAAACCGGCCGCAACATTCATCTGGCGTTGCTCGCCGGCGGACTGAACCAGGAAGGCTATGGTCGCGCGCTGGGGCGGTTCATTTCCGAAGATGGCGTGAATCTGCCGTCCGCGAAAGAAATCGAGAAAGATTTGCAAGCCGACCCGGCGCACCCCCTGGCGCCCGCTAAAGCCGATTTGCTCCAGGCCATTCGAACCCATGGTCTCCTGCCCGGCCGCCAGGAAGTGCGCCACCCATGGAGACACGCTTCCGTCGTGGCGGAGGCGTTTCGCCAACAGATCCCGCTTACGGTGCATCCGGGAATTGGCTACGACATCATTTCCAATCACCCGATGTTCAATGGCGCGGTGATTGGCCGGGCCGCCCAGATGGATTTTCGTTTATTTGGCGCCGCCGTTGATAATCTCGATGGCGGAGTCGTGCTCTCGATTGGTTCAGCGATCATGGGTCCGCAGGTTTTCGAAAAAAGTCTGAGTTGCGTGAACAATCTTCGTTTGCAAGACGGCCGTCCGATCGTTCGGGATCATAGCATTTACGTTGTCGATTTGCAGGATGGCGGGAATTGGGACTGGTCGAAAGGCGAACCGCCGAAAACCAATTCGGCCTACTACCTCCGCTTCTGCAAAAGCTTCTCACGGATGGGCGGAAAGATGCGCTATCTGCAATGCGATAACGCCGCGTTTGTCCACCATCTGTATCACGAATTGAACCGCTCCCGGTTTTTCCAAACGAGTCCAGGTTCCTAATCATTCTCAAAACGAACCCTGATTCTCAAAGGCGGAAAATCCGAAACCGACTATGTCTGTCTAAGAGACGACGTGAATTCTTCTCGATTTAAAAGCCTCGCGGCGAATTATGCAAAGCTGAGCATCGCGGTCGCCGGCGATTTCTGTCTCGACCGCTATTTCGATCTCGATCCGGCCAGGACGGAAATTTCCATCGAAACCGGGTTGCCCGTTTACAATATCGTCAATGTGCGCACTCAACCTGGCGCCGCCGGGACGATCTTGAACAACCTCGTCGCCTTGGGAATCGGAGAGATCTTCGTGGTCGGTTTCGCGGGTGAGGATGGCGAAGGATGGTCGCTGATTCGCGCGCTTCAGGCAAAGCCCGGCGTGCGGATGGATTATTTTCTTCAAACTACCGAACGCCGCACCTTCACCTATACGAAGCCTCTGATGTTCGAGCCGGGAAAACCACCGCGCGAGCTCAACCGTCTGGATATGAAAAATTGGTCGCCCACATCTCCGGCTCTTTCGCGGCGGCTCGGTGAAGCATGCGAAGAACTGGCCGGGCACGTGGACGCGTTTATTCTGATGGACCAGGTCGATTTGCCCAACACCGGCGTTCTGACCACGGAAGTTCTCGATTCCATTCGCGCTATTGCCCGGGCAAAGCCTGGTTTGTTAATCATGGCGGACAGCCGTCGCGGTTTGCGTGATTTCCCGCCGGTGACATTCAAAATGAACGCCGCGGAGATGGCGCGGCTCACGGGCAAATCGCCCGCCGTGAGTCTGCCAGAGGTCCAGCAGCAGGCGGTGGAACTAGCCGCAACAAACGGTCAACGGGTATTCATTACTCTGGCCGAACGCGGCATTCTCGGTGCCTCGCCTGAGGGGCAGGTAGAACACGTACCTGCCTTGCCGGTCCGTGGCGAGATAGACATTGTCGGCGCAGGCGATGCCGTGACTGCGAACCTGACCGCATCGCTCGCCGCCGGTGCAACGCCGCGCGAATCGATGGAAATCGCCAACGCTGCGGCCTCGATCGTCATTCATCAACTCGGCACCACCGGTACTGCAACGGTCGAGCAGATTGGCAATCTTCTTTCCACCGGCCATAACCGGGCATAACTCAAAAGTGCAAACGAGGGAAGTGTCAAAAGTGAGGACTGACGCGGTTTCGGTTTAAATGTCATTCGAAACCGACCCACCAAAACGGAACGGCCGCTTTCTGCATGAACGGTGATTCTCATGGCTTTTTGTCGGCGCATCATTTAGCGCCTGTGCCGGATGAAATATTATTCAAGAATCGCACTTCACGTTGCGGCAGGGCGATTTGAATCTGGTTTTCGCGGTAGCGCTCGAGAATCGCCTGGTTTATCTCCGCCTGAGCGGGACCGTAGTCCGCGAGGGCGACCCAAGGTTTGACGGCGATGACGATCGAGAATTCGGCTAGCGCAGCCGTGCCGACAACCGGCCTGGGATCCTGTAGCACGCGCGGGTTGCTGTTCAGGACCTCGCGCATGATTGACAGCGCCCGACTCAGATCGGTTCCATACGCCACGCCCACTTTCAAGTCGAGCTGACGGATGATTCCATAGTTGTGGAGGATCTCGCCGACGATCTTCCGATTGGGAATTACCACCCGCGAACGGTCGCCATGAACGAGGGTTGTGGAAAACAACTCAATCAATTCCACCTGCCCGTCCACGCCAGCCAGTTCGACGTACTCACCAATCCGAAAGGGCTTGGTGAAAATGATCGTCAGGCCGGCGACCAAATTGCCCAACACGCCCTGCATCGCAAGCCCGACACCCACGCCCGCCACACCAATGCCGGCCACTAGCGCCGCAATGTTGACGCCGAATTTTTCGAGCGCCATCACCAGCGTGAAAGCCAGGACCAACAGTTGTACGACTCGCACGATGAGCGAGCGAACGGGCTGGTCCAATTGCTTCCGCACCAACCAACGCTGAACCATGTTTCCCAGCCAGCGTGCGGCGATCAGACCGATGGCGAGGATGATGAGTGCGCCAAGGATCTGGAAACCGTAAGCGACAACGAAGTTGATAATGGTCTGTTTTGCCTGTTCCATAATGCGAGCCCTCCCGTGTTGACTAAGAATTGTATTCGGATTCGTTACGCCATTTTGTATTTGCCAGGAATAGGAACTTCCTCGGGCGGCGGCGGCGTTTCGAAATCATACTTGTCCGGCGCCCGGCTGACATTCGAGTTCAACATTTGTTCCCAGGTAATCGATTGGCCGGAATACGCCGCTTCCCGGCCCATAATTGCGGTCAGCGTGCTTTCCGCGATCTGCCGTGCTTCGTTGAGTGGCTTGCCTGCGCGAATGCTCGCAATCAGATCCGCGTGTTCCTGCACGTAACCGTTCGGGCTTTTTTCCGCGAAACGCCAAGGCTTCTCGCCTTTGGCCTGGATCAGGTTTTGGCAGTTGCTCGTGCCAATGGCTCCAATTACCGCTTCACTCACGTTGCGCTCCGTCGCATTGGTCTGGCGGGAATAGCTGTAAACGCGGGCGCCGTTGGCGTATTCGTACTCGACGGCGAAGTGATCGAAAATTGAACCGTACTTGGGATCGGTGCGCGCCTGCCGGCCCCCGTTGCCGCTCGCCTTGATCGGATGCGCTCCCATTACCCAATTCATGACGTCGAGATTGTGGACATGTTGCTCGACAATGTGGTCGCCAGAAAGCCAGATGAAATAATACCAATTCCGACACTGATATTCCATTTCCGACCACTCCGGTTTTCGACCATGGTGCCACAGTTCCGTGTCATTCCAATAAGCGCGCCCGACCAAAACCGAGCCAATCGCACCATCGCGGAGACGTCTGATCGTTTCCCGATAATCGGTCTGGTGCCGGCGTTGCGTGCCGGCGACGATGCTCAAGCCTTTGTCCTTGGCCAGTTCGCCGGACTCGATGATGGAACGTATTCCCGGGCCATCCACGGCCACCGGTTTTTCCATGAAAACATGTTTACCCGCGTCGATCGCAGCCCGGAGATGCAGCGGCCGGAAGTGCGGCATCGTAGCGAGAATGACATAGTTCACCTCCGGCAGCGCGACCAGGTGTTGGTAGGCGTCGAAGCCAATGAAGCAACGGTTATCTGGCACTTCGACACGAATGGCTTTGAGTTCGTTCCGGCTCGACTCGAGGCGATCCTTAAACAGGTCCGCCATCGCGACAATCTTTACGTTGTCGGCCGCCTCGAGCACGTTGGCCACGGCGCCAGTGCCACGGCCACCGCAACCGATCAGCCCGACGCGAATCGGCTGAGTCTCCGCCGCGTGACCGGTGAGAACAAAGGGAAAACTCGCGGCGGCCACCGCGCCTGAGGCGGCCAGCGATGATTCCTTCAAAAACTGCCGCCGTGACAGGTCCGCCGTTTGATATCGGGGCAATCCTTGTTTTGTGTTCATAGTGCCGCCACCTGCGCGGTTTCATGAGCGCTTTCCGCCCGAGTTGCGAATCACTCATGATGTTCGTCTTTTCCTGTCCAGAGTTTGGATTGTATGGAAAAAAATTCCAGTTGTTTTTGATGCGCTCAGAATTTCGATACAGCGGATTAAGGAATCGTACTAGTCGTAGCAGCCGACGTAAGGAGGCTCACTTTCAGATTTT
>JBDTOW010000314.1:0-5656 GCA_039933075.1 Verrucomicrobiota bacterium
ATCGATGTAGCCTTCGTTCCGGTAAAAATCCGCCAGCTTTTCCTTGTCCTCGTCGAACTCTTCGTCCTTCAGCCGGCCGCTGCCGGTCAGCCAGGAAAATGCCCAACGACGCCGCGTCTTGATGACTTTCCGGAGTTTCTTCTCTTTGATCGCGTGGGCGCCTTCAAAATCGATGCGGAGAATTTTGACTTTGGGACTTTCCGTGATTTCGAACGTGGCCGTCCCCCGGCCCGCGTTCTCGTCGATGTTCGGAACATAGGTTATCCTGGTGTTCTGATAACCCGCATTTTGGTACATCTTGAGGATCTCCATTTTCGACGTGAATAATTTCAGCTCATCCAGCGGCTCGCCGATTTTGGCAGTGACCTTCTTCATCAGCTTGGCGTTGCTGTACTTTTTGTTTCCCTGAAATTTGATGGCGCTGAGCAAGGGTTTGCCCTGCACCACGTAGCTCAAATCAATGCCTTCCGGAGTATATTGCTGGCCGACTCGCACATTGTAAAAGTAGCCGGTCGTATAGAGGTTTCGAATGTCGCTGGCGATATGGCTGTTCAACTCACTGTCCGCAGTCGCTCCCTCGTAGGAATCACCTTCCTTGATGCGGATGTTGGCTTTGACCAATTCGTCGCTCACCGCCGGCGGGCCAACGTGGCGGATGATGATTTTATGAATGCGATTGGCGGTCTGAGCCCACGCCGCCGGGATGAAACAACCTGCCAACAGGCAGATCAGCGGGCATCGGCAAAGCAAGAATTTCATTTCCATCAGTTTTCCACTGGCAGATCGTCGGCACTGATTTTGGCCGCGCTTTCGAACCGCGTGTAGCCCTTCAAAAACGTCAGTGGCACCTCGCCCGTAGGGCCGTTGCGTTGTTTAGCGATCAACAAGTTGACCGCCACGCCGTCGGTATCCTCACGCGCCGTTGTTTCTTCTTCGTCACCACTGTTGGGCTTGTATAATAGAGCCACAAGGTCGGCATCCTGTTCAATCGCGCCGGACTCGCGCAAATCCGAAAGCCGGGGTTTCCGGCTCTTGTCTTTCTCCAGTTCGCGATTCAACTGGCTCAGCACGATCACCGGCACTTCGAGCTCCTTCGCCAAAGCCTTGATGCCATTGGAAATATCCGCGATTTCCTGTTGCCGATTTTCCACGCGACGCGCCGAAGTAGAATGGAGCAGTTGGAGGTAGTCAATAATGAAAAGCTTGACGCCGTGCTGCTGTGACATGCGCCTTGCCCGCGCGCGCAACTGCAGGATGGAAAGGCTCGCCGAGTCGTCAATAAACAACGGCGCATTGGCCAGTTTGCCAGCGGCGCCCGTGAGCTTGGGAAAGTCGCGTTCCGCCAGGAAGCCCTCCCGAATATCGCGCAGGTTGACTCGGGCCCGCGAACAAAGCATGCGCAGGACGAGCGATTCCGCTGTCATTTCCAGGCTGAAAACGCCCACCGCCAATCGTTGCTCGAGCACCACGTGCTCCGCGATGTTCATCGCCAGCGACGTTTTGCCCATGCTCGGTCGCGCCGCGATCACGATCATTTCGCCCCCGTGCAAACCGCTGGTCAATTTGTCCAGATCAACAAAACCGGTCGAGATCCCGGTGAGCATTCCCTGCCGCTGGTGGAAGTCCTCAATCGTATTAATCGCCTTATGAACCAGATCTTTGATTTTCTGTGATTCGCTTTCTTCCCGGGCTTCACTAATGTGCAGAATGTCCCGTTCGACTTCGTCCAGCAGCGCGTCCACATCGCCCTCGTAGTCATAGACTCGTCCCACCACGCCGCTGCACGCCTGGATCGTACGCCGCAGCAAATATTTTTCTCGAACGATCTCGAGGTAATAGTTGAGGTTGGCTGCGGAGGGGACGGCATCGAGCAGCGACGACAAATAGGCGAGACCGCCGACCGACTCCAACTGGTTCTTGTTTCTCAGCCGCTGTTGAAGGGTGATCAGATCGATCGGTTCCTTCGTGTCGTACATTTCAATCAATGATTCCATGATGCACTGATGGCGCAGATCGTAAAACGCACCGATCGCATCCTTGAATTTTTGAATGTAGTCCCCGAGGCACTCGTTTGGGGACAACAACACACAGCCGAGCACCCCTTGCTCCGCCTCGATCGAATGCGGCGGCAACCGATCGACTCGAGAAGGATCGGCCAGGGCCGGTTGCCGGCGGCGGGAACCGTGCAAATCCGCCGACGTGACGCCTGCTTCTGCCAAAGAATTAATCATTGTATGAGTAGGATCACCGTATGGTCATTATTATGTGTTTGGCGTAGCGCGGATTTGTAATCTGCTGTATCGCAGAATTGCATTCTGCGGCACATCCGCAAGTGCGAGTGCATTCGAACTTTCGGACGCTCTGCCGATTACAAATCGGCGAAACGGCAGATTACGAATCTGCGCTACGGGGCCGCGTTGTGCGCTAAACACACATGGTCAATCATGGTCAATCCTATGACCAATATTGATCATGGTAAGAGGACACGGGAAACAGCGTCTAAACTCAATAAACGACTGCGAAAAGTTCCCCACACCGATTCACAGACAATTCGCAATGTTATTCACATTGGGTTTCTCGCTACGTAGCCGCAGGCGTGAGCTCGCGCAGAGGCTGGCCAACTCTTTTCTCCAAAACCCTCCTTCATATGCGCCAAATCGAATTGGCCTCACGAAACCAAATTGATTGGAAGGGCACAAAAATGCTTGCCAACATGCTACGCGTGTAGCAAACTCCTGCTACGTTTGTAGCATTGGCAATATGACAACGCCCATCAACATCTCCGAATCCGAATGGGTGGTCATGAACGTCGTCTGGCAAAAATCCCCTGTTCCGGCCAGCGAAATCGTCCATCAGCTTTCGGCCAGAAACGAGTGGCATTCGCGAACGATCCGAACGCTTCTCGATCGGCTCGTCAAGAAGGGGGCTTTGAAGATCCAAGAAGATGGCAAACGCTACCTCTATGCCCCGGCGGTTTCGATGGAGGCATGTATTCACCACGAGAGCCGAAGTTTCATCGACCGCGTCTTTGGTGGCGAACCGGCTTCGATGCTCCTTAATTTGGCCAAGAATACCAAATTGACGGCGGACGAAATCAAACAATTGAAGAAAATTCTTTCAGAAAAGGAGAAATGAGATGGAAGCGTTCTTCACAAGTGAGGAGGCGCTATTTGTATGGCTATGGCGAAGCTCCTGGCAGGCATCGGTCCTGATCGGATTGGTGCTGCTTGTCCAGTGGTTCTTCCGCAAACAACTGTCGCCCCCCTGGCGCTACAATCTCTGGCTGCTCGTTCTGATTCGCCTCGTGATGCCGTCCTCGCCGGGGAGCGCGGTCAGCGTTTTTAATCTGGCCAAATTCAGCAAGCCTCTTGTTGCGGATAAAGCTCCCGCTTCGTCTGGGCCACAGGTTGAGGTTGCAGGTCCGCGGGCCGATACGCCTTCCTCACGTAACGTGAGCTCGCCACGAGAATTGAAAGTATCTACTCCACCCACGGTCAGTGGTGTTCAGTCTACGGTGAACGCAACGGTTGTCGACAACGCCGCTTTACCGACGCCGCGTTCGGCGCGGGAAATATTCCTCACGCGATGCCGCTGGCTCTGGGCGTTGGGCGCCATATTCTTTTTCTTCCGCATCGTTTGTCAAAACGTCCGGTTTGCCACTCGGCTTCGGAAGCGGTCTCGGCCATGCAATCGGGACACGCTGGAACTGCTGGAACACTGCAAACGTGAGTTGAACATTCGCCAGCAATTAGTGCTACTGGAAACTCCGCTGATCGGAAGTCCCTCCCTCTATGGATTGCTCCATCCGAAATTGTTACTGCCGGAGGGAATGACAAGCACATTCACGGCGGCGGAACTGCGCTACGTTTTCCTGCATGAGTTAGCTCACATGAAACGCCGTGACATGGCGGTGCACTGGCTGATGACAGCTTTGCAGGGCCTGCACTGGTTCAACCCAATCATTTGGTTCGCGTTCAGTCGCATGCGCGCCGACCGCGAACTGGCTTGCGACGCGCTCGCGCTTTCCTGCGCCAAGGCGGAGGAGAACCGATGCTATGGCGAAACAATAATCAAACTGCTCGAAGAACTTGCTCAACCTGCTTCTTTGCCTGGCCTGATTGGGATCCTCGAAACCAGGAACCAGATGCGACGTCGCATGTCCGCGATCGCTCACTTCAAAAAGGACAAAAGATCGTCGCCCTTATTGTGCCTGATCCTGATTGGCCTGGGGCTAACCACTTTGACCGACGCGCGCACTTTACCACCTGATCAGAATCGACCTTCCTTGGCCGAACAGACCCGTGACCATTTGGAAACTGCGGATGGAGCGAGAAGCCAACCGCCATTTGTTATTAGCGATACAAACCAGCCTGTTAAGGTGACTGTGACAGCTTTTGATGCGGAAACCAAACAGCCGGTAAAACTCACTGTTCTTGATCTGACGAAAAGGTATACCGGAAACTTGGTCGACATTTACAGGTTCTTCGGCGATCCGGAGCCTGGGGGAGGGGACGGACAGTTCAATTTAAAGATAGAACCTTTTGTAAGAGAATATACGATCAAAGTTGCCGCTCCCGACTACGAGGCCAAGGACACCTTTGGCCGTCCCTCAACGAACCGCAATCAAGTTTTGAAGTTCTTCTTGAAAAAGAAAACTCAGCCACTCGACCAAGAAACGCCTCGTCTTTGATTTTCACCGACGAAGCCTCAATTCCAGCGTATACCGGCAAAAATGTTCAAAGCTATGAAACAAAATAACCGAAACAAGTTACCGCGGCCATCCTTGGCCTGCGCCATGTGGCCCCGGTGTCACCTTGTTCACTTAATGTTGCTGGCAGTTATTCTATTGACGACAGCGCACGAGTCACTCGGTCAGGTCGGCACCAAACTTTGGGGTTTCGCACCTCCAGGGGGCGTTTCTACTCGGATAGGTTCGTCTCCGGCCACCGATCCGGACGGAACCATCTATGCCGGCTACACGGTCGATTCCGGAGTTGTTCCTTCCTCTCCAACCGGCAAGCTGGTCGCCCTCAATCCAAATGGCACCGTCAAATGGACATTTAATTCAGCGGGCAGCCCATCTTCGCCGACAATTGGCGCAGATGGGACAATTTATTTCGGAACCGGGCAGTTTCTTCAAAATAATCTTCCTGCTTCAAGATTCTATGCCATCGGGCGCGACGGTGCCCAGAAATGGCGATTTGAAACACGAACTGATTTCGGCTCTCCAGCCATTGCCGCAGACGGAACGATTTATGCCGCGGACCGCGAGAACCTTGCGGCGCTGAACTCGGATGGTTCAGTCAAGTGGAAATACTCCCTGGGAGGCCCCACGGGTTTTTTGTACATGGCGCCGTCGCCTGCTGTCGGAGGCGATGGCACTGTCTATATAGACGGTATCGATGCCCGACTGCTGGCGATCGATCCAGACGGTAATAAAAAGTGGGAGTTCCGCGCCGGTCTTGCCACCGATTTGTCATCCCCCACCATCGGAGCGGACGGCACGATCTACGTCGGCGGCGCGGGTGGAACGAACGACGGCGTTTTTGGCGGCAAGCTGTTAGCACTGAATCCAAATGGAACTCTCCAATGGGAGTTTGTCACCGGGGGGCCTATCCAAGCTTCGCCAATAGTCGGCCGCGATGGGACTATCTAC
>JBDTOW010000315.1:0-5646 GCA_039933075.1 Verrucomicrobiota bacterium
GATACAGGGCGGGTTCAGCCAGGCTCGGTCGAACGCCGGCCCGGGCAGCCAAGTGAATGATTTGATCGAATTTCACCCGGCCCAATAGCTCGTCCAGACAAGCACGATTGAGCAGGTCTCCTCTCACGAAGGTAAAGGGCCCGTCGAGGCTCTGGATTTCGCGCAGATTCCGCTGTTTCAGTTCCAACTCATAGAAGGGATTCAGATCATCAAATCCCCATACCGCATGCCCTTTGCGCAGCAACCGCTCACAGACGTGAGACCCGATAAAGCCCGCGCCTCCAGTAACCAAAAAATTCATGACACAAGCTAGCAAACGGCGGAGTCCGTTGGCAATGTTAGTCAATTCAAAATTTGAACTTTGAAGTTCAACGTGCGCGTTCCATACTGACCCCATGTCGGACACCTGTTTGCTCAGTATCGACTTGCCGGGGATTCGGAAGCTGAAAAGCGGCAAGGTGCGAGAGGTGTTTGAATTCGGCGATGACTTGTTGTTCGTGGCGACCGACCGCATCTCAGCATTCGATTGCATCATGCCCAACGGGATTCCACGCAAAGGTGAAATCCTGACTCAGATCTCGCACTTTTGGTTCAACAAAACGGAGACGATCGTGCCGAACCACCGAATCGGGATAGAGACCGATCCGTTACCTGGCCGACTTCAGCCGTTCGCCTCCCAATTGGTTCGGCGGAGCATGATCGTCAAGAAAGCCAAACCACTGGCGATTGAATGTGTCGTACGCGGATATCTGGCCGGTTCAGGCTGGAAGGAATACCGAAGCCAGCAAACCGTCTGCGGAATAAAATTGCCGTCCGGACTTGCCGAGTCGGCGGAGCTTCCCGAACCGATTTTCACACCGGCGACGAAGGCAGAAACCGGACACGACATTAACATATCCTTTACCGAAGCCTCCCGTCTGGTGGGAGCCGAACTGGCGGAAAGTGCCCGAGCAGTCAGTTTGAGAATATATTCTTTCGCCCGCGAATACGCCCGGCAACGCGGCATTATCATTGCCGACACAAAATTCGAGTTCGGATTATGCAATGGTCAGATGACGCTGATTGACGAAGTGTTGACCCCGGATTCATCACGCTTTTGGCCGGCAGACCAGTATCAACGCGGGGGCAGCCAGCCCAGTTTCGACAAACAATTTGTTCGCGATTACCTGGAGACCCTCGCGTGGGACAAGACACCGCCAGCACCTGCATTACCGCCGCAGATTGTCGCCAAAACGCAGGCCAAATATCTCGAAGCTTACACGCGCCTGACCGGGGGCGTTCTCTAAGGCGGCGACGGGCGTCGAACAGCCGTGTGCATGCAAAACCTGGTTGAAGATTTCCTCCAATACCTCCGCCACGAGCGCGGGCAATCCGGACACACGCAAAAAACTTACGCTGCGTTGCTGGGCAAATTCATCGCCTGGGCGGAAGACCGGCATCTAACCGATTGGCATTCGGTTGAATTATCACACCTGATGTCGTTCTTGCTGCACGAACGGGAACGCAGCCTGGAAACCCCACCCAAGCAGAGGACTCGCAAGCTTAGCTCCGAGAGCATTTATCTGGAAATCGCCGCATTGCGCTCGATCTACCGCTTCGCCGTTGCTGAAAAACTCTTGCCGTTCAATGTGGCTGAGAACCTTTCTCTCCCACGCCGCTGGAAGCGACTTCCGAAGGCCTTAACTCACGAGGAAATTGAACTATTGCTCAAGCCGCCGCTCGACGACACTCCCGCCGCGCTTTGTGATCAGGCGATCCTGGAGTTGGCCTATTCATCGGGGTTGCGACTCTCCGAACTGCGGACCGCACGACTCGAACAACTTCATTTGGAGGCCGGATTTATCAACATCGTGGGCAAAGGAAACAAGGAACGTATAGTCCCGCTCGGCAGAAAGGCTGTTTCGGCTTTGCAACGATACTTGGGATGCGGACGACCAAAACTCGTAACTCCACGCACGCCAGCAACTGTTTTTTTGACGCGGCGCGGGACGCCCTTCGCCGCCGTCACCTTGTGGCTCCGCATCAAAGTGCGTGTCCGCAATTCGGGCATTGAAAGGAATATAACACCCCACATGCTCCGGCACAGTTTCGCGACGCATCTGCTCGAGCACGGCGCGGACCTCCGCGTAATACAGGAGTTGCTCGGCCACGCGAGCATCAGCACAACAGAAGTTTACACTCATGTTGCCAGCGAGCGACTCCGGGAAGTCCACCGCAAGTTTCATCCACGAGGCTGATGCTGGAACGGGAGCCATTGTTCCTTATTCGATTTGAACTCGGCTGGGTTCAAGATCTATCTTATGTTGTGCCTTCTGATTGCAACTTGCGAAATCGAAGTCCGATGCGAATGGCAACCCAAAATTTGCGATGAGTGACTTGGCTTGGTACGTTGCTCATACGCGGCCGCGGTGCGAAAAGAAGCTGGCTCAATACTGCAAACGCCAAGGATGGTCCGTGACGTTGCCTTGCTATCGGAGCGTTCGAAAATACGACCAGAAGACCGTCGTGTTCGAAAAGCCGCTCTTCCCCGGCTATGTTTTTTTGGAGCTCCTCCAGTCCCAACGACAAACGGTCTATCAGAGTGATTTCGTAGCCAACCTTCTCGATGTGGGAGACCAGGCACATTTTGATCACCAACTGCGTGACATTCTCCGCAGTCTGGAAACTGATATGGAAATTCACCTGGCGCCACAGATTATACCTGGGATCAGTGTACGCATAAAATCGGGCCCACTTCGAGGCTTGGAAGGACGGGTGGAACAGCGAACGGGAACAGTGTTCGTCCACCTGCGTCTCGACTTCATCGGACAGGCGGCTGCCGTAAAAATAGAAGCATCGGACCTCGAGGTGATCTAATTTGGACCCGGATGGAGTCGAAATCATGCAAGGGTCTCAACGGAGCGCAATGCGATCATTTTGAATCCGTCCGCTGCTCAGGGATTTAAGAAATTCTCAGTCGGTCGCGTTCCCGAGCCTGACCGCTTCTAAATTGAATCGCTCGGGCATCGCGAAAAACTCGAAGGTGCTTGCATTTTACCAGCTTTTGTCTATCTCGTTCAGACCTGATCGGGCGTTCAAATTCTTGCAATCAATTCGCCGACGTTAGGAGAGCTCGTGGAATTGACGGGCACGAAGTGTGCCCTGAAATTTCTTGCGAACGAAGAAGCTCTCTGAGCCTGATCAATGAAAAAGCATTGAATCAGGCATATCGGCTGCTTCGAAGCCAGCCAAGCTTTCTTCCCGATTGTATATTGGCCGGTGTGAGATTTGATTTAGCCTACCAGAATTAAGAATGAGCGCATACGA
This sequence comes from Verrucomicrobiota bacterium, assembly GCA_039933075.1. Lineage (GTDB taxonomy): Bacteria > Verrucomicrobiota > Verrucomicrobiia > Limisphaerales > JACPZS01 > JBDTOW01. Next base: position 3,307 of record JBDTOW010000315.1, read on the forward strand.
AGAGTTGAAACGGGAGTTGCCGCAAGATCCGAAAGTTTGGCTGATAACCGGGGTTGCCGGCTTCATTGGTTCGAACCTGCTTGAAGCATTGTTGAAATTGGATCAAAAAGTTGTCGGGCTCGACAACTTTTCCACTGGCAGAAAACCCAATCTCGCCGAAGTGAAGGATTTGGTCACCTCACAGCAGTGGTCAAATTTCACAGAAATTGAAGGCGATATCCAAAACCTGGAGACCTGTCAGCGCGCCTGTCGTGGCGTGGCTTACGTTTTGCACCAGGCCGCCCTGGGCTCGGTCCCCCGATCGATCGAAGATCCCATTCGCTCCAATGCGAGTAATGTGACAGGTTTTTTGAACATGCTGGTGGCGGCCCGGGAGAATCATCTGAAACAGTTCGTCTATGCTTCGAGCAGCTCGATCTATGGTGATGACCCGGATCTCCCCAAGAAGGAGAACAAAGTTGGCCGCCCCCTATCACCCTATGCAGTAACGAAGTGCGTTAATGAACTCTATGCCGAGGTCTTCTCCCAGTGTTACGGGTTTCCTTCCATCGGATTGCGCTATTTCAACGTGTTTGGTCCGCGGCAAGATCCCGAAGGTCCTTATGCGGCAGTCATCCCGAAGTGGATCAGCAGTATGATTAGGAATGAGCCGGTTTGCATCAACGGAGACGGGGAAACGAGCCGTGATTTCTGCTATATCCAGAACGTGGTACAAGTTAACTTGCTGGCAGGAGCCGCTCGAAATCCGCAAGCCCTCAACGAGGTTTACAACGTCGCCTTGAACACCCGCACGACTTTGAACGAATTATTTGGCATGATCCATCAACGTCTGTTGCCGGATTACCCTCACCTAAAAAAGTTCAAACCGATCTATGAGAATTTTCGCCAGGGAGATGTCAGACATTCGGAAGCAGACATTAGCAAAGTGAGCAAGCTCCTCGGGTTTCAACCCACGCACAGAGTCGAGGAAGGTTTGGACGCGGCGTTGGAATGGTATAAGAAGGATGCCGCGCGTTAAACGGTTCTGGCAGCAAACGAGGTAGGCTGGAACCCAAACCGCCAGTTTTCCGTACAAGGGCAACCACTTGCCTCGGAGTCCTATTTGCGAGGCAGCATTGAAGACCAATCCAAATGTCTCAAACGGCAAAGCGTTCAGTCGTTGGAGGCGACATTTTGCGGTACATCCCGATAATTTTTATCCTCGGATGGTGGGTATATGATTTGCACTTTCAATGGCGCGCTTTGATCGAGTATCGGTATGGCTGGCTGGTTGTGATGCTGGTAGCATATCTAGTGTGGGAACGCTGGCGCAACATACCGCCCGACGATCAACCGGCTCCCCTGTGGTTCTGTTGTTTGTTAGTGCTGATGGGCACACCCTTCGTTCTTGCTGCGGAACTATATAAGCAGGGGATTGCCAATCCCCCCGCCGCCAGTTTCGCTCTCAGCATCGGATGCGCGCTCTACCTCGCCGCAAACATTCTTTATATTCGAGGCTGGAAGACACTGCGTTTCTTTCTGTTCCCGCTCCTGTTCGTATTTCTTGCAGTGCCGCTGCCCAGTATTCTCTGGAACCCCGTGATCCTGGGCCTGCAGCGGCTCATTGTGAATCTTAATGTCGAGATGTTGAATCTGGTTGGCATTCCGGCAACTCAGCACGTCAACGTCATCCAACTGCCGCATTGTGTGGTTGGTGTGGACGAAGCGTGCAGCGGAATTCGCAGTTTGCAATCCAGCATCATGGCCTCATTGTTTATCGGCTATTTGACACTGGCCCGTACTGGCACACGGCTGGCATTTTTCATCGCTGGCATTCTCGTGGCATTGACCGGCAATTTTCTTCGCTCCTTTTATTTGTCGCTGACAGCACACCAGCGCGGAATTGAGGCACTGCACGGGGCACATGATACCGCGGGCTGGAGTATACTGGTCTTCACCGTTGTGAGTCTGATCGTGATCGCATGGTTGGTCGGGAAATTCGAAAAATCACTGTATGCAGGCACCTCAAGATAGAAAGCCGTGGACAAACGATGGGGCACTACGAACGCTTTTTTCTGCGTAAGTTGTCCAGGTCCAGCAGCAAATTTGGATGCAGATCCCGTACGAGAGTTTACTGACATGAATCGCCGCTTTTTCTTGGTCGACGCTCGTCCAGGAGAATCGAATTGGAACAGAAACAACGCTTCATGGACAGAGAACTGAATCTTCGAAACGTTCCCCAAAGCAAACGAACGCCGTGGGCAGTTTTGTTTTTTTTTCTCGTGTTCATTGGCTGCATCGTCGGCTCCTGGGCCTGGTTCAATCTGGGTCAACCTGCCAGGGCAACAGGCTACTGGCTGG
>JBDTOW010000316.1:0-5644 GCA_039933075.1 Verrucomicrobiota bacterium
CTGCCCTGTCACGGCAGAGGTTACGGGTTCGAGCCCCGCCACTCCCGCCATATACTTCGCCTCGGTCTCAACAAGTTGCGCGCTTTCAAGTGCGCGAACATGCTTTTCCTTACAGATTCCTTACAAAACAGAAGCTTCAGGCGGAGGTTGACACGTTTCTCAGGAAGTATGTGCGCAAAGGCTCACGCAGGCCACGACCCGAACGCCAGAGATTACAGCCGAAAGGTTGAGCGGATCGTCAGGCGGATGCGCTCGGAGGAGTTCGATGAGTTGCTCAACGGGGTAGAGGCCAAAACTGACACGACCGGCGGCTCGTGGTGGTCTTCATCACGTGCTGAAGCCTGCGATCCGTGAGCATCAGTGCGGAAGTTGGTTTTCTCTTGGCGTCGGGGGAAAGCTGATTCCGCTGAAGACTGGTAGGACTGGGCAGTCGAACTGGAGCCACCCGGCGAAGACGAGTCCCAATTATGTTTGGCTAATTCATTTTACTCCAGCATTAGCCGCTGCCGCAGGATTGATTTTCTTTAACGCATCGGCTGCCGCTTGATAGACCGTTATGGGATGATTTAAGTCTGCTCCGAGGTTGTCTTCAGGTCATTGAGTGGGATCTACGCGGCACAGCACTTGTAACAAATGTCTCACTAAACTGTCGAATGAAACATTATGCAAACTATGCAAAATCAAAAACGAAACGTCCGCATTGTCCTCTCCCCCCTTGGCTTGTTGACGGTGCTGCAAAGCTTCAGGGTCATCTTTCGCTGCATCCATCGCATTATTGCAATTTCAAGCGTCTGATAAATAATGCTTGTAGCCGTTCTCAAGAACTGACGCCTTTAGCCTGTGCCGATGCCCATTGCCCTTCAACTTTACACGGTGCGCCAACAGCTCGCCGACGACTTCTCTGGAACTCTCCAGCGCATCCGGGACATTGGCTACCGAGCGGTGGAAACGTATCCGTTCCCACCCCACGTCTCTTCGACAATGGCTGGCGATACCTTGAAGTCGCTGGGCCTGGAAGTCGTCGCCATGCATTGCGATTTGCCGCTCGGACCCGCGCTGCCCCGGCTTCGCGATGCTGCCAATGCCTTGAGTTGCGGAAGAATCATCTGGCACGGCTGGCCTCGCTCGCCGGAACACGATTCGATTAAGGGAGTTCGACGACTTGCGGCCTGCTACAACGACGCTCATGCCGCCGCCCGTTCTCACGGACTGGAGTTTGGGCTTCACAACCACTGGTGGGAATTTGAGCCCATCAACGGCGCTTACCCCTACCGCATCTTGCACGAATTACTGCATCCCGACGTTTTCCTGGAGATCGACACCTATTGGGTTCAGACGGCGGGCCTCAGCCCTGCATCAGTGATCGCCGAACTCGGCCCGCGCGTGCGATTGCTGCATCTCAAGGATGGACCTGCCGTCCACGGATGCCCGATGACCGCCCTCGGCCAAAGCGTTCTCGATTTCCCAAAAATTCTGAACGCCAGTCATCCGGCGGTCGATTTGGTCGTCGAACTGGATGAATGCGCGAGCGACATTTTTCAGGCGGTGGACCTCAGCCTTCGCTACCTTCAGTCCGAAGCGCACGGCCCGCGCATAGCGAGAACAAACACGAAATAAGCCGACAACACTCAGCCACCACCGTGGACGCGAACGCACCAAAGGCCGATTTGCCAGCGAGTCCTCTCACTCCCGAGGTGTCGCGGTTTTTGGTTCACAGTCCCACTCGCAACCTGCGCAGTTGTTCAGCTCTTGTTTCCTGTTTTGGTAGCCATGACGGCCTGCACTCCACACGGGCCGAACCATGCTCCTTCAATTCTTCTGTTCAATGGAACCGGAACCTCTGCCAATGATGTTGCGGCGGTCGAGACGATCCTGAAGGGCAGCCATCTTAACTATTCCACGGTGAATTCTGAGCAGTTGAACGGCATGAGCGAATCACACCTCATGGCGTATCACGTGTTGATTGTTCCCGGCGGAAACTTCATCACCATCGGCCACAGCCTGACGACGAACACAACAGCTAACATCCACAATGCCGTGCAGGGGGGATGAACTATCTGGGAATTTGTGCGGGAGGATTTCTTGCCGGATATGCCGCCAGCAACAGTCTGAATCTGACGTCGGGCGTGCGGTTTGAGTTTTACGCAGACGAGAATCGAGGTATCCGCAAGGCCGCTGTAGCGGTTGCCGGTGCCGGCTCACCCGTGCTTGAGCATTACTGGGAGGATGGCCCGCAGTTTACCGGCTGGGGCGCGGTGGTGGGCAAGTATCCCGACGGGACTCCGGCTGTCGCTGGACCCTGTTCCGCATATTTTGTTTTAGGTTTATAGGCTATTAAACACGCGTCGCCACACTTCCTGCTCCAAAATATAACGGTTTGGATTCGACACTCTCGTTGCCTCCTGCCAGCATGTAACCTTAATATGAGCGGGACGAACAATCATTTTGTCCTGGCCCACGCGCCGTCGAGAAGCAATTTCGATGTGGCCCGCTGGCGCCGTTGGCACTCCTGACGCAGACCCTATTAGCGCATTACCCGTCGAATCGAGTTTACCTTTTTCTTCCCATGTCGCCAAATACCCCGTCATCGCCGGTCCCGCCTTCGATTCTCTCCGGCCCACCCCCAGCCGTGAAAAAGACCCGGTGGCTGCTCTACGGGTGCGTTACTTTCTTTGCCCTGTTGCTGCTGATTGTGGCGACGGTTGTCATCACGCTCTGGTGGGTCCAGCGTCCGATCAAGCCGGTCGTGTTATCAGCTTCGGAAAAGACCGTTATCGAGGAAAAACTCCACCACCTCGGCGGCGGGAACCCTCCCGCTCCCACCATCGCTCCTGCCCGTAACCGCGGCGCAGAAGCCGTTGAGTTGCCCCACGTTCTTGTTGTCCCTGCCCCGGAGCCAAACCAGAAACAGAACAGACCCTACGTGACGGGATCGAACGTGCTCAAATTGACCGAACGGGAAATCAACGGGTTATTGAACGCCAACACCGACTTGGGGAAATCCGTGCGGCTGGAGTTCGCACAAGACGCTGTCAACGCCTACGTCGCCGTACGCATTCCGGAAGACTTTCCCATTGGTGGTGGCAAGATGTTCCGCGCACGCAGTCGCTTCCGCGTGTCGTTGGGCAATGACAAGGCGCCGTATGCAATCCTTGAGGATGTGACGATCTTCGGGTTGAGCCTGCCGAAGGCTTGGCTGGCTGGGCTGAAAGGAGAAAACCTGATTGGGCAGGCCATTGGCGAACCCAATGGATCAGCGGTTCTCCGGGGGATCAAAAGCCTGCGTGTCGAGCCCGGCGCCCTGGTGCTTGAAGTTGAGGACTGATCGGGGCAGAGACACGGCTTGAACTGACGGCAATGTCGATCCGCGTTAACGTCCGGCGGACATTACACCGTTCTGCTTCGCGACGACGGTTCAGTCATCAGAGTGTTTCGGGTATTCATTCCAAGTAGCAGAACGAATGACGCGACTATCAGCTTTAGGCGATCTAGGGAGACTTCGCGCATGCCGAAATTCGTCAACTTCAAGAAGCGGAGTCTCATGTTGCCCGCCAGGTTGCAAGGCCCTCGTCGACGTTTTGCAACCTTCCAAACCATACCGTGTCTTCGAGGCTCGTAACTCATCATGGATTCGGACGCTTGAGCGCATGAACTCAGTTCACTCGTATCACCGCCCAAAACGTTTTGCGGAGTTGCGACATTTCATCTTCGCGTTTCACGACACCACGTTTGAGTTGCATCGCTCAGAGCTTTTCGGCGTCGTTTCGCGAGGATAGCGTCGCTAGAGTTTTAGCGGGTGGAAATTCGTGCGCGGAGGTTCGACGGCCAGCGTCGGCTTTTGTGAATCCGACTTTTATTCGGAGGAGGAATTTGGCACTGGCGTCCGGTTTTCCTCGCCTTCTAAACCGCTTTGTTTAGCTTCGGCGAAGAATGTTGTTTCGCGATGTTCGTTCAGTTCATTTCGTCGGCATTGCTGGATCCGCGATGGCTTCCACCGCCGTTGCGATGCAGGAAAAGGGATTTCTCGTGAGCGGTTCGGATGAGAATGTTTATCCGCCGATGTCGACCTTTTTGGCAGAGCGAAAGATCCATGTGATGTCAAGCTACACGGACGGGAACCTTGCGCACAACCCCGATCTTGTGGTCATCGGCAACGCCATCTCGCGTGGGAATGCTGAGGCCGAAACCGTGCTCGAAAGAAAACTTCGTTATTGCTCGCTGCCAGAACTGTTGAAGGAATGTTTCATTCGCGGCAAACGCTCGCTGGTCGTTACCGGGACCCATGGGAAAACCACGACGACGTCTCTCCTCGCGTGGATTTTCGAGGACAGCGGCCGCAATCCAGGTTACCTGATTGGCGGCATTCCGAACAACCTTGGTCAGGGCGCGCGCTTCACCGATAGCGATTGGTTCGTCATCGAGGGCGACGAGTACGACACCGCCTTTTTCGACAAGCGAAGCAAGTTTGTGCATTACCTTCCTGAGGTTGCGATCATCAACAATATTGAGTTCGATCACGCGGACATTTTCGAGAATCTCACCGCCGTTCAAACCTCCTTTAAACGGTTTATCAACCTGATACCGCGGAACGGCCTGCTGGTGGCTAATGGTGACGACGCGAATCTGGCGCCTCTGCTCGGAATCAAGCATTGCCCGGTCAAGCGGTTCGGCCTGGGCCTGGCGAACGACATCATCGCATCCCATATCGAAATGAACACGGCGGAGTCTCGTTTCAACATTGGCGATGCGATTTTCCGCATCGGCCTGGTCGGGGAGTTGAATGTGCGGAATGCCCTGGCTGCGATAGTATGCGCGCGCCATTGTGGAATCAGCGATGCGCAGATTCAATCCGCGTTGGACACATTTCAAGGCATCAAACGACGCATGGAAGTTCGCGGCGTCCGCGGCGGCGTCACGATTGTCGACGATTTTGGCCATCATCCCACCGCAATTCGGGAGACGTTGCGGGCGCTGCGCGTTAAGTTTCCGGGGCAGCGGATCTGGGCGGTTTTCGAGCCGCGCTCGAACACAACGCGGCGCAACGTATTTCAGACCGAGTTGGCCGAGGCCCTGTTACTGGCTGATGCGATCATCGTCACTGAAGTCGCGCGCCTGGAATTATTAGCTCCCCACGAACGTCTCGATCCCGCCAAACTGATGCGGGACTTGCAAGCGTCCGGCAAACCGTCGTCTTATCTGCCGACGGTTGATGCGATTGTCGAACACCTCGCCGGCGCGGCAAAACCAGGCGACGTGGTTTCTGTTTTCAGCAATGGGGGCTTTGGAGGGATCCATGAAAAGCTGCTGCGCCGATTCTCGTGAAACCGAACGGTTTCGGCATCAATTCCGAATCCGTGCTGTCATCTTAATACAATGAAGCGAAGATTCAAATTCGCGCAATTTGTTTGCGGTTCACCAAACACGCATGATTCTTTCGGCGTCTCACGACAATCCGCGAGCCTCAAGTCAAGGTAAGCGCGGAGTTACCAGACGGTAGTATCGTCCGTTGCTGCCCTGTACTGCCGTGTCCGTAATCTCCAGCGGCTGTGTGACCAACTGGACCTCGACGTCGCGCAGCCTCGTCCAATCCCCTTCGCGCAACGAATCGCGATACTGAACGGTGTAGGATTTGCCCGCAACCGCC
>JBDTOW010000317.1:0-5636 GCA_039933075.1 Verrucomicrobiota bacterium
CAACGGAACGCTTCAGGTCAAGGGCTTCAAAAACGGATTCGTCGACAGTCAAACCGTGAGCAACAATTTCAACTTGACGGTAGCCAATCCCGTAATCTTGCCCACGGGCGCGACCACGAACAACGCGGTCAACGTCACCCTCACCTCCTTGACTTCGGGCGCTCAGTTATATTGGACGATCGATAGCACGGACCCATCGCCTACCAATGGCATACTTTACACCAACACATTCGCATTAGGCACCAACGGAACTCTTCAGGTCAAAGGATTTAAGAATGGCTTCATCGACAGTCAATCGGTCAGTAACACCTTCAACCTCGTTGTGGCTACCCCGGTCATCAGCCCTGGTTCCGGCACCAATATCAACTCCGTACAGCTCATCTTCAGTTCCGCGTCGACAAACTCAACATATCATTTCACCAGCGATGGTACTGAGCCGACGGTTGACAGCCCTCGTTATTCAGGTTCGCTCACTCTCGTAACCAACACGCAGCTTAGAGTGGTTGGGCTTCGCGACGGCTTCGTCAAAAGTGCCACCGCTTTCGGTGATTATTTCATTCAGGTGGATAAGCCGACGATGTCCCCTGGCACCGGCTTTTTCCCAAATGGCACCACTGTAACGCTCACAGTCACGCGGGCTGACGCAAAAATCTATTATACTCTCAATGGACAAGATCCGACTCCCAACGATCAGCTCTATACCGGTCCATTCATATTGAATCAAGTCGCCAACCAAGGCTCTGACTTGCGCGTCGTCAAAGCGCGCGCGTTCGCCCCTAACACGTTGCCGAGCGATATTGTTTCGGGTCAAGCAGTGGACACGAACTCCATCGGCATCCCACGCGACGTATTCGCTGGTGTGGGTGCTACCGTGGTGGTTCCGCTGGTCATCAACTTGCAGACGAACCAAGTGTTGAGATCGTTGCAATTTCGTTTTGAAGTTTCTCCGAACTCGGCCAGTACGCCGAACATCACATCCGATCTTCGCGCTTTAGCGATCACCGGCAACGATTTTGTGCAAGTGGTCGGCCCGTCGCAAGGCAGCTCGCCAGCGCAACTGAATGCTTCGGCCTATCGGTCCGGCGGCACGAACGGTTTGGTCGTTTCCGCAATCGGAACCAACGCCAACTTCGTCATTCGGGATTTTGGCACCGTGGCCTTGCTGGCCCTCACGATCCCGCCTACTGCCAATGTGGGTGACAGTTACACGATCCAGGTCGTGCAAGCTTCAGGCACTTCGGATGGACAACAAGCGCCGGTGCGGCTTGCTCCGATGGGCAGCCGAACAGTTACGGTTAAAAACATCTCATATGTGGTGGGAGATTCCGCATTGGGCACCTGGTATAACGCGGGTGACTTCGGCGACGGCAACCTCGACAACAGCGACGTCAACAACTCATTTTATGCTTCCCTGGGAATTCGCGTGCCTTACGCGTTCACCGATGTTTTCGATGCGATGGATGCTTTTCCGGATGATACCAATGGCTCCGTTGGTGGCGACGGCCAGATTCGATTTCTGGATTGGCAGAGGATCTTAAGTCGCTCATTGCGGCGCGATACGAACAATTGGCGCCGCTCGTGGGCCGGGGGTGGATTCCGCGTTGGCAACACGGTTACATTGAACGGCTTGCCGAACACTCCGTCCCAGACATTGAGCAGCTTGCCGAATGGCATTGCCTGGTTGCGACAAGCTCTGCTTGGCGCTCCTTCGCTCGAAAACGTCGATCCAAATGGAACCGTGGATGTGCCGGTTTATGTCGACGTCAAGCCGGGCTACAGTTTGACGGGCCTGCAATTTCGCATCGCCGTTGAAAGCGATGGACCATCGTTGGAACAACCAGCGCAGTTTATCTCAGCGCCCGGATTGCCCCGGCCGATTTCGGTCGACGGACTTCCCGCCAACCAGGTTGTCTGCGCGTGGCCGTTAGTTCCGTCGCCTTCGTTCAATCCGGCTTTGCAGAGCAGCAATCTTTTAGGGCATGTGCGGTTTACAATTCCTGCCACAGCGCGGCCTTCGCAATGTTACAACGTGCATTTTCTTACCCTGGACGGTTCACCAGATGATAACACCCAATACGATTTGGAAAGTTTGCCCGGGTGCGTTTGGGTGCAGAGCGGCGCTCTCAAGCTGCCTGACCGTATTTCTGACGAATGGAAGACAAACTTCTTCGGCAGCCTGAGCAACACCCTGGCGGAAGCGGACGCGGATCCGGATGGCGACGGCGTGCCAAACTTGCAGGAATTTCTGGCGGGCACGAGCCCGGCCAAGTTGCTGCTTCATATCGCGGATATTAGTTCAAACGCGGCGAGCGGAACCGGCTTCAAGTTGCGTTGGTTTGCCGCACTGGGGAAACGCTACGTTTTGGAATGCAGTCCCGATGTAGCCGGGACGAACTGGAGAGTAATCGCTGACAATCTTGCGGGCCAGGGCGATATCAAGGAATTCATCGAGACAAACCGCACTTCCGCCGTGCAGTTCTATCGAGTGCGAGTCAAACCATGAACACCGCGCGACAGGCAAATATTGCGAACGAACATCCGGCCATGAAGACAAAAGCATTTCTTGGAATCCTGCCGCTCGTAGGCCTGCTGGCGTTCAACGCTGGTGCGCAAGTGGTGGACACCGTAATCACCAATGGACTTTTCGAGCCCCACAGCGTTGCTGCGGACACCAATAACAACTATTACATCACGGACAGTGCCAACAATCGGATCGTTAAGTATGTCCAGGATACCGCAGTCATGACTTCTCTGGCAGGATTAAAAGGAAGCTTCGGGACTAACAACGGTACCGGTATCCAAGCCCGCTTCTTTGATCCCAAGGGAATTGTTTATGTCCCGGCTCGGGATGGGTTGGTGGTGGCGGATTCGGGCAATCATCTCATCCGATTCGTGACGTTGCGTGGGGTTGTGACCACGCTTGCCGGGACTGCAGGCATCGTTGGCTCCGATGATGGACCGGGCACAACCGCGAAATTTCGTTTTCCCAGCGGGCTGGCCGCCGACTCGAATGGTAACGTTTACATCGCTGACTCAAAGAACAACTCGATCCGCAAACTGGATATGAGCAACGTCGTGAGTACCTTGCCCGGCGATTTCTACGAGCCGGCCGCTGTCGCCGTCGGTGACAACGGCCAAATTATCGTGGCCGATACTCGTAAACACTCTATCAAAATCATCGAGACAAACGGGACAGCAACTCTGCTGGCCGGAAGCGACTCTCGATACATAAGCGGTAGCGATGACTCGCCCTTTGCCGTTAATGCATTGTTCAATGGTCCCAGCGGTTTGTTGTGGCTGGGCGGCAACAGCGGCCTGCTCGTCAGTGACACGCTCAATCACACTTTGCGCCGGGTATACTACAACACGAATGCGGACGTAAACGGCTTTTCGGTTGAAACCTTTGCCGGTCTCCCAGGCCAGCCTGGACTGGTGAACGGTTCGGCGTCGGTGGCCAGGTTCAATAATCCGATCGGCTTGTCTCGCGATGTCGTGAGCGGAGGGTTTCTCGTGGTGGACGTTGCGAACAACGCCCTGCGTCGGATCCAAACCGCGGCGCCATTGCCGCCAGTCCAGAACCCAATCCTTGGCTGGGTCGACTTTGTGAAGGATGGATTTGGCGATCTTGTGTCGAGACTGGTTCCAGTGACTCAGTCGGTGTTTAATAACGACGTGATAATTGCAGTGCTGCAGGAGGCCGGCACGGAAACCTTCTTCACGTTTGGACCAACTCCGGCCAGTTCGTTAGAGGATACGGTGCCATCGCCTTCCCGAAAAAACGGAGTAACTCCCCCGCCGTACCGAGACGGTCTGCACCCGGACGAAGTACCGCCTTCAATGCTCAGCTCTCAACCGGACATGACCATTAAGGTTATTGGCACTCAGGACAGCCGGCGGCCGAGCGGCATCGTACAGGGGCGTTTCCAGTTTAAGACGGGCAATCCGATTGTTCTCGGAGATAATGCCGCCTCATTCATCATCTCCAACGTTACCGCCGGAGCGCAGATGCGGTTCACTGTCGATGGGTCTGATCCCACCGCCGACGGAAGTAACCCGGCAAGTATCGGACCAAAGCTAAGCGGTAATCCGATCAGCCTGAGTTTCCCTAAAGGGGCGACCAACTTGATCTTTAAAGTGCGAGCTTTCCGCGCCAACTACAAGCCCAGCGAAATTGTCAAAAAGGAATTTTCGCCCACGGATTTTGTTCCAAACGAGATCAGCTTCGGATTTGAGGCTGGCGAGGCATCGAGCGAATTCTACGGTGCGGTCGGTCAGCACTTTTATGCGCCGGTCACTCTCACTTTGCTTCCCAGGCAAACGATTTATTCTCTTCAATTCGCGGCAACCGTAACGAGCCTGGTCGGTCCACCTGTGGCCCCCGGCGCGGTCGGTTTCAGGTCGTTTTTGCTTAGGCCGGTGGTGTTCAGCGCCAACAACGAGGATCAGGCCGGCAACTATTACGAAGTCATACCTCCAGCGATGTTCGTGGGCTACGGCACAAATCTCATCGACGTCGGCGGCGGAGTGGTCGTTACCAACCTCTTTGGTGAATTCCAGGATTTGCTGTTCACGAACTCTAACGCCGGCAATCTGCTGGGAGTTGGCTGGCTAGAGCGCTTTGGCCGCATTGGTGAACCTGCAGTAGACAGTCTCTACAATACGAAAACCCAGGACCTGGTAACGTATTCCAAGCCACATGATAATCTTTTCCTGAGCCCATTTGGCAAGGTAGTGCTTGGCGCCTATTCGTTTCTGATTCCTGCTAACGCAACGACCTCCTCAGTCTATCAGATTCAACTGGATCGACCCTCAGCGACCGCGGACGGCGTGTCGAGCGATGCGTTCATTGAAAGTCCTGTCGATGGTTCGCTAACTAACGGTCCAATCAACAGCGTCAAAACCGTGCGACTGCAGTCGCGCCAATATGTTGTCGGCGACGTGGCGCCATTTCGTTGGTTCAACGCTGGCGATTTCGGTGACACCAACTTGTTGAACAACGACGTCCTACAGGTCTTCCAGTCGGCTGTTTATACGTTGAATACTCCGCCTCAGGACAGCGACCTGTTTGATGCCATGGATTCGTCTGATGGTTCCACGAATAAGATTTTTGATGGCAATGATCAACTAATCGACTCGATCAGTTTTGGCGACGGTCAATTAAATGTGGACGATGTGTTTGTGACGTTCCGGCGTTCGCTTGATCCAAGTTTGAAATGGTTCGTCCACTACTGGGATAGTGGAGTACGCGTTTCCGTCGAAACCACGAATCACTCGCGCACTGTTTCTAGTTTGATCTCGAGAAGAAGGTCGGACGCCCAGGCCAATTCGCCTGTGGCAAAGGCTGCCACTTCCGCATCGGCGAGTCCATCGGTCGTCTTCAAAGCGGGAGATATGGCCATTGTCCCCGGGCAAAGTCTGTCTGTGCCGCTTAAATCTGAGATCACAGGCGATTACCCGATTCGTGTGCTGACGTTGAATTTGAACGTGATCCCGCTGAACGGTGCGCCAGCCCTCATCCAGCCCGTTCAATTCGTTCCGGCGAGCGGGCTGGGTCAGCCCACACTAACTTCCACTTTGCGCCCCGACAATTATGCCGCCGCCTGGCTGGATAACACGGTCGCCGGCGTCCGAGGCGC
>JBDTOW010000318.1:0-5620 GCA_039933075.1 Verrucomicrobiota bacterium
TCCCGTAGGATGGGTCGTACGACTCAACTCAACTTTGCCGCCCTTGCCGGAATTGGCGGAAGGGGTCTGGGATGAAAACATGCGGAGCGAAGCGGCGCGCCGGAAAATGTTCGTCCGGCTCCTCCGTTCCGAGTCTCAGCTCGAGAACCTGGTGAACCGGTGGCCCGGTGTTATCTTTAGTCAGCGCAGCGATCTCAGTTTTCATTTTGTCAGCCCACAGATCGAGGGCATAACCGGAGTGCGCGCCAGCGAATGGTTGAATCAACGCAACCTTTTTTGGGAGGTCGTCCACGAATCGGACATCGATGAGTTAAAAAAACAGATTAAACTCGCGACCCGAACGCCGGAAGGAATCACCACTACCTACCGTATTCGGAACGTGGTCACAGGTCGAGTTGCGTACGTTCTGGAACATCGGCAAGCCGTCATGACGAAGGGTGGTTTGGTATTGGGCTACGAGGGGGTATGGTTGGATGTAACGCGACAGACCATTGCGGAGAAACGCCTCTCCTCAGCTGCCTGGAAGGAAACACTCGCCGTCCTGACGATGGGACTGGCGCACGATTTCAGCAACATGATGGCTGGAATCCACTCTATAAGCGAATCGTTCCTCGCCCAGATTGGCGTGGAAAACTCCTTTTACGAGGGAATGTCTCTCATCCGGCAAAACTCACTTCAAGCCAGCCAGCTCGTCCAGCGAATTATCAATCTCCATCATGGTAAGACGGGAGAACGCAATTACCATGATCTCAACGAAATTGTCGGTAGTCTGGTTGAATTGGGGCGCAAAATCATCCCGCGACGGATTAAGATTGCCATCGAACTGACGCCGGATTCGTTGCCGCTTTATGTCGATTTGGTCGAATTTCACCAGGTTATTATCAACCTGATTCTAAACGCAGCGGATGCGATGCTGCAAAAAGGCACGCTTCTGTTTCGGACCTCGCGACATGAAGAATTCCCTGACTTGGCTAACGTGCAAGGGACCTTGCCTCGATTGCCGAGTGCGTGCCTCGCTATCCAGGACGACGGCTCTGGCATCCCAGCCAGACACCTTTCTTCGATTTTCGATCCTTTCTTTACCACCAAAACGGTGGATAAGGGATCCGGCTTGGGTCTATATAACGCCAAACTGTTCGTCGAAAAGCACCGGGGCTCAATTTCCGTCGATTCGATCGAAGGCGCAGGCACGACATTCCGGATCTGGTTGCCGATCTCGGACTTTACCGAAGGCGAACGTGACCTGGAGTCAGCCCTCGGAAAACGCAGCAGCATCCTGCTGGTCGGTCGCGCGGGCAAGCCACTGGAGAACGCCATTGAATTCCTCCGTCTCAACGGATATCAGGTCGTCGTTGCGAATTCCGAAGGCCAGGCCAAAGAGTTGCTCGGTGGAAATGAGTATCCATTTGTCGGGCTATTGGTGCTCCTCGAAGGAAACGATCCAGAATTCAGCCTCCTTCTGGCGGATGCCCGGGTGACCCACCCTTCACTCAAAACGGTGATGCAAACTATAGGTTGCAATCAGGACGAACTCAGCCCCGATTTACTAAAATGTGTCGATTTGGTGATCTCCTCGGACATGTCACAAGAGGCCGTCCTTGGCAAGTTGAGCTCGATTTTGTAGCCGAGATAACCAAGGCAACTATGACTCCGACCAGAAATGGATTCATCGAAAACGCGGATCATCGAATCCTGATCGTCGACGATGAAGAAATCGTGCTTGTTGCGCTTCGAGAGACTTTACGCCGCGAGGGTTATGAAGTATTGACCGCATTGAGCGCCGTGCATGCGCTGGAGGTCCTTCAGAAGACCCAATTCTCGGTAATCATCACCGATCAACAGATGCCCTCGCTGACCGGGCTGGAATTTTTGGCACAAGTCAAGCAAATGCAGCCCGACGCTACGAGGATACTTATCACCGCGGTCTTAAGTCTCGGCACTGTGATCGATGCCATCAACAAAGGGGAAATCTATCGTTTCATCGTCAAGCCATGGTTGCGAGAGGAACTTTTAGTTACAGTAAAGAATGCCGTCCAACGCTACGAATTGCTCTGTCGAAACGCCGAACTCCAAGCCACCACACTGTCGATGAACGAGAGGCTCGGCAATCTCAATCAGTCCCTGTCCGAGCAGGTAGCCAAAGTCGCGGAACAAAACCAAGAGCTCGAGGAACTCAACGAGGCATTGTCGGAAAATCTACGACGGTCCGTCGAGCTGTGTTTACAGACGATGCAGACGTTTTATCCGAGACTGGGAAGCCAAGCCCGGCGCACATTCGGCATTTGCCAAGCCATGGCGGGTCTGCTGAAGCTTTCCGTGAAGGACCGGCAGGTCTTGGAATTCAGCGCTCTCCTGCATGACATAGGGCTGGTGGGCGTGCCGCGTCAGTTGATCAAACGTTGGCAAACAGAGCCGGAAACACTCGATGAACCCGAGCGGGCACTCGTCCAGCAACACCCGATTCTTGGCCAGGAACTCGTTGGCTTCATTCATGATCTCCGGGCCGTGGGCCCCGTCATTCGGTCCCACCATGAACGTTTCGATGGCAGGGGATACCCGGATCGGTTGCTCGGCGAGAGCATTCCGTGGATGGGCCGCCTCCTCGCGGTGGCAGTTCATTACGCCGAAAGCCGTCACGAGGATCTCGTCACCCTCGAGACAATCAAGATTAACAGTGGCGCCGCATTCGATCCCGATGCTGTCCGAGTCTTCTTACGCAGCTTGCCCAGCGCCGTGGTGCCGCACAAAGAGCGAGAAGTCATGTTATCTGAGCTGCGTCCGGGAATGATCATGGCGAAAGGGATCTACACAGCAAATGGAATGCTCTTAATCCCTGAGGGACAGGTCTTGAGCGAACTCTACATCGACAAATTGAACAATCACAATCGCGTGAGTGCGATCGTCCAGGCATTGCTGGTTTACTGCTAGCGGTTTCTATGAAGAACACGTCCCTCGATCAACAAGTGGTGGCGGCGGTAGAGACCTCCCGCGACCAATGGTGGCGCTGCTTGTTTGCCGATTCCGAAGATGCGCAGTTGATCTGCGGTTCTCAGGGAGAAATCCTGGACGCAAATCGGAATACGGTTCAGCTTCTGGGACTCAACCGCGGCGTAATTTCGGACAAAACGCGTTCGATATTCGATTTCCTGACCGGTGTGGCTGCCATCAAGCTCGAAGGCTGGCTCGTTCAGAGACGGAAAGGACGACGGTCGATCGGCTCTGTCACCTTGACCTGCGAAGGAAAGTTGAGCCACTTGGTTGACCTCCGGTTCCTGCCCCTTGATAACGATCATTTCCTGGTGACGATTAAAGACGCGAGCAGCCGCTGGCGGATGGAGTCTCACGTTCAACGACTCCTCACGGCTGTCGATGCCACTCCGGACGTAGTTTTCCTGACTGACGCAAAATTTCGACTCACGTTCGTAAATTCAGCCTTCCAGACCGTTACAGGATACGGCCTTGAAGAGGCGCTCGGCCGGACCGCCGATTTTCTTCGCGCCCCCGATCAGCACAATAAAACTGCGGAATGCATCGAAAGCATTCAGCAAGGCCTCGATTGGCGAGGCGAGTTTACCAATCTCCGGCATGACGGAACATCGTACCCGATCGAAGCCAGCATCTCCCCGATCTATGATAAGGAAGGCGGATTCCTTGGATATGCGGCCTTTGAACGCGATATTACCCAGCAGAAAAAGCTGCAACATGAATTGGAACTCGAGCGCAATGCCGTCGTAAGCATCATCAATTCGATCGAATCGGCGGTTTACACCATGGACCGCGAATTTCGATTGAGTCATATCAACGATGGCTGGAAAAAGATGCCATCCAGTCATGGCTGGTTGACGCTGAACGAACCTCCACAGATTGGCCGCGCTTTGCTGGACTATGTCGAGAGCGCGCAGAACCGGCTTGAACTAGACGCTGGCTTCCGACGGGTTCTCAAAGAAGTACAACCGCACGAAATTCGCGCCGCCGCGACCGACGGTCGCCACTGGCTGATTAAAATCGCCCCCTGGCGGGCGGGTGAGGAGGTTCGCGGGTTGACCTGCGTCGTAACTGAACAAACAAAGTTTCACCAACTCCAAGCCCAGCTTTTTCAGGCGCAGAAGATGGAAACCATTGGCGCTCTCGCAGCCGGCGTCGCCCACGACTTCAACAATCTTCTCCAGGCCATTCGTGGCAACGTGAGCCTGTTGCTGCTCGATCAACAACTCAATGACACGACTCGTTTGCGCCTCGAACGGATCGACCAGGCCGCTACCCGGTCGGCCAGCATCACTCAACAGTTGCTCTCCTTCAGCCGGGCCTCGGACGAGAACGAGACAATTCTCGATTTCAACCAGGTCATTCGCGAAGCAGGAGAATTAGTCAAGCGTTCCTTAATGAGCAAAATCGAACTGCTGTTGGCACCCGCCGATTCGCCGCCAAAGGTCACAATGGACGCCACTCGCGCCCATCAAGTCCTGCTCAATCTCTGCCTCAACGCGCAAGATGCCATGCCCCAGGGCGGACGATTAACTCTACGAAACGCACTTGTTCAACTAACGCCCGATCAGGCGGCCCGGATGCGCGGCGCTGGAGGGACGGATTTCCTCCGATGCAGTGTAACGGACACCGGAGTTGGTATCCCTCCCGAATTAATGGCGCGAATTTTTGATCCGTTTTTTACCACAAAGGCCAAAGGCAAGGGCACGGGCCTGGGACTCTCGATCGTGCACAGCATGATCACTCAAGCGGGTGGCTTCCTGGAAATAAAGAGCACGCTCGGTGAAGGAACAACTTTTCATATTTATCTGCCCATCGTGGATGCCAATTTGAGTTCCGCCGGATCGACAACTCAAACCGCCCTGCGTAAGGGGACCGGCCGTATACTCGTCGTCGACGATCTCGATTTGGTGCAGGATTTCGCCCGAACGTTCCTCGAGTCCGCCGGTTATGACGTCCGGGTAGCAAGCAGCGCCGAGGAAGCCCTGGAAGTTTTGGAGAATGAAGACGGAGCGGTCGATTTGCTCTTCACCGATTACAACATGCCAGGCAAAAGCGGCCGACAACTCATCCACGAAACCGCCGCGCGTTGGCCGCACATGAAATTTGTTCTGGTGTCCGGCTTCCTCGAAGATTCAGATCGCCAACAGATTGAAAAAGAATATGGCGCGCAAATCCTCAATAAACCGTTCCACATCGGCGAAGCCACCGCTCTCGTAGCGAGAATGCTTGGAGCAGTATCTCATCCTTCTTCGCAGTAAGCGAGGCCGCCTCGCAGGAGCTCCGCCTGACGTAAGAGGACTGAAGAATCTCCTGTCTCGCGCCCGGCTGGGACGTCGACGACGGGGTCTGAAATCATATCGTAAGAATTAAGTTTGGTTCCACGGCTTCATTCCCAGCAAGGTTTGTGGACTCTCGAACAGAATCGCCCTCGCGATCGCGAGCGCTTCATCTTCCAAGTATTGTCCACGAAATATCCTCCGCGCAAGAACGTGGGCCATCTGTTTCCTGACCAAAACCGCTTTCGCGTATGTCCACTCGACACAATATGCATCGGAGAAGAATCCAATTTGTTTGTTGGTCGGCAGCATATCAAGCCGCTCGGCAAAAACTTGCCGGATGATCTCCGGGAAAA
>JBDTOW010000319.1:0-5602 GCA_039933075.1 Verrucomicrobiota bacterium
CTTTGGTGAAGTCTCGCTGTTGGATCAAGGTCCGCGTTCGGCCGATGTGGTCGCGAATCAGCCCAGCACGCTCTTGAAACTTTCCGCCGAATCTTTTGCCCGATTACTCCGCGAAGCGCCTGCGCTGGCCACTCCATTCCTCTTCGCTTTAAACAAGTCCGTGGCCGGACGAGTGCGGACGTTGACAAATCGTTACGAGGATTCCATTCATTTTTCCCGCGCGGCGGGAGTTGCACCGTGAGGCGTACGATTTCGGATGGCGAACACAACAAACAGCGCCTGGAGAACAAGCAATCCCAAAGCGATCCATTGTTCAAAACGGATCCGCCCAAGACCTTCCAGGATCGTCGGACTGTCAAACCAGCGTAGAAAATCTCCGCCAATGATTGCCAGCGCTCCGAGCGACGGAAAGATCCAGAGAAACGCCAGCATCGTAAACAGTCGAGCCCGCGCTTGACCGGGCCGCTCTTCCTCGCTCTCCGGAAGTTCGCGCGCAAGTTCGTCGCCGGCTGGATTCATGGGGTCAATCAACCAGCCTTGGATTCCAATCCTTGCTCGGGCGCGATGCACGCTTCAAATCCTTCCCGAATTTTCGCCCGGTCCAACTCCTTGCCGATAAAGACGAGCCGGCTCTGTCTTTTTTCATTATCGTTCCAAAACCTTTCGGGCGCAGCGTCAAACATCATTTGAACGCCCTGGAAAACGACTCGCTTCGGCTGACCCTGAATATTCAGGATGCCTTTGCTCCGATAAATATTCGGGCCGAGCGTGTTGATGACATCTCCCAGCCAGGCTTCCACTTTTTTCAAGTCCAACGGGCGCTCTTCGCGCAGGTAAAACGAAGTTACGCTCTCGTCGTGAAAGTGGTCATCGTGCTCGTGAGGAGCGGAATGATCAGATTCGTCATGTTCTTCATGGCTGTGGTGGTCATCGGGACGATCCTGCGGCGCGTGGCCGGCGTTCTCTTCGCGGTCTTGCAGGCCGGGTAGAGAAAGCGGAGCCGTCAGGTCACGCGCTTTGATATTGAAGATTTTCGTCACGTCGAGCTGCGCTCTTTGGGTCCGATGAATTTTCGCCAATGGATTCATTCGTTGGATCCGCGACTCGATCCGGCTCAATTCATCCGTCCTTACCAAATCGGTTTTGTTCAACAAGATAACGTCCGCGAAAGCAATTTGCGTTTTGGCTTCCGGCGCGTCGGCGAGTTCTTTGTCGAGATGTTTGGCATCAACCACGGTCACAATCGCGTCGAGCCGAAGAGTCCCGGCCAGGTCCGGCATGCCGAACGTCTGGGCTACCGGACCGGGATGAGCAAGGCCCGTGGTTTCAATCAAAACGTAGTCGAACCGCTTCTTTTTTTGGAAAAGACTCGCCAGGCTTTTCACGAGATCACCGCGCACTCGGCAGCAAAGGCAGCCATTGTTCAACTCGACGATCTCCTCGTCGACGCCCACAACCAATTCGTTATCGATGCTGATTTCCCCGAATTCATTGATAATGATGGCGCATTTATGCCCGTGAGCCTGCGACAAAAGATTGTTGAGCAGCGTCGTCTTGCCCGCACCCAGAAAGCCGGTGAGCACGGTGACGGGAATCGGTTCCTTTAATTTCATAAGTCCATTCAGGGTAGTGTCAGGTCCCCGAAAAGCCCATACCTTTGTTGAAAGGGCCCCCGGGAATTTACATTTCCATTCCCGCTGGAACCGATACTCTAACAAGATGGCATTGGTGCGCATACTCGTTGATGGCTACAGTTTGTTGCACGGATGGCCTGAACTCGCACCGGGCAAGCCACGCCATTCCCAGACCGCGCGTGAGGAGTTGATCGGCCGGCTCACCCAATATCGCGATGCCATCGGCACGCCAATAACCATCTTTTTTGACGGCGGTGGCGCGCCCGCCGGCACGATTAAGACCCACTCGACCCCGGAGTTGGAGGTCCTATTTTCAAAATCCGGACAAACTGCCGATGATATGATCGAGCGCACGGCGAGCCGGCTCCGCGCCTATGGTGAGATGCTCGTCGTCACGGATGATTACGCTGAACGGGATATGGTCATTTCCCTGGGGGGAATGGCCTCAAGTTGCCTCAATTTTATCCGCGATGTGGAAACGGTGCAGGCGGATTCGCAGCGGGATCTGAAGCATTACAATCTTCGCGAGCGCATCAAATTTAATCGCGCGCGACAGAAATGAACCGAATAATCGTCTTATCTTTATTGAGCTTGTGGAGCTTGGTCACCGTGACGTTGCTGCCGGCTCAACCCGCTTCGCCACGCAGAACGGCTTCCAGCCGTTTTTTGTTGGTAGTCGACACGTCGTTCTCCATGGCACCGCAGAAAGCGGTGCTGTGCATCACCGCCCACGATCTGATCTATGGCGGGATCGGAAACCAGATGAAGCCAGGAGATACTTTCAGCGTCTGGACGTTTAACCAGGACACCGACACTCAGCAGTTCCCCCTGCTGGAATGGGACCCGGAGCGGAAGCTGTTCCTGGCGAACCAGGTTTCCGATTTCCTGAACAATCAACCGTTTCAAAAAATCAGCCGCTTGGACAAAGCATTGCCAGAAATTCTCGGATTGACCAGGGATTCACGGAAACTCACCGTCTTTGTCCTGAGCGATGGTCTGGAATTTTTTCAAGGAACCCCTTTCGACGTTCGAATAAATGAAGTTTACCGCGAGCGTTCGCGGGAGCTGCGCCAGGCGGGGAAACCTTTCATAACCCTTCTCCAAGCCATGGATGGCCAGATCGTTGGCTGGTCCGTCTCCGCCGCAGGGGAACCGATTCAAATCTCTCAACTACAAACCTCCGTCAGGTCGTCCCCAGCCGTTGCGAACTCCGATGCCCCCCCTGATCGTCGCGGGGCGGCCGCCAACGTCTTCAATTCCGGAGCGCTTCAACCTGGTTCGGTAAACGCGCGGAACCCAAGAGTTACAAGACCAAACCTCATCATCCGCTCGGTCCGCCCAAAAGACGAAGCGAGTTCTTCTTCGTCCCCGCCCGGTGACGAAAACGGTGGCGCATTCGCCGGCTCATCGGAGAAAACCAAACTTCAACTTCGAGTTCCGCCGCAAACTGTCGAACCGGATTCATCGAGGCTGAATTTGGCCTTGGCCACTCCGATCGCCTTCCCACGGCCTGCGAACGCGTCCGCGCCTCCCAACACAAGCGCGCGCCCGATCGAATCCCCTTCGGCAACCAGCGCTATTGCGATTACAGCGCCGGTGCTCGCCCAAAGCATTGGGGTAAAAGCGGAGAACATTTATCCAGCGATCCCGGTGCCAGCCTCAACGCCGCCAGCAACCCGGCTCGAAAATTCACTCGCTAAACCGGAAGAATCCAAACCTTCTCCGGAACTTGCTTCGGCAGCCAGCGCTCCTTTCGCAGCAGCGTCATTCCCGAAGGACACACCCGCGCAGCCGAACGGAATCGCGACTCCTGGCCCCCAGACGTCCGGGAAACCCCAAAAGTCCGACGGTGAATCTCCTCGCGCAACAACTACTTTTGTTCCGGCGCAAGCCGATTCGAGCAGCCTCGGAAAAGTAAAGCGCGAGCCCGCGATCGAAAAATCGGTTCCGACAACATTGCATCCGGTGCCAACCGTGCCGTCCGCCGCGAAAGACAACGCTCAGGAGCAGGAGACACCCTCATTAGATTCCCCCACCGGAGCACAAATTGCCCTGGTGACGCCTCGATCTTCTCCTCAGTTCCAGTGGGTCTATTTCGGCCTGGGCTTGGCGTCGCTTCTGACCGCGCTCGCTTTGATTTACATTCTGACACGGCGAGCACGCGCCCCGCAGCGATCAAGTATGATTTCCCGTTCGATCGAACGGAAATAATCCCCGCCAAAGAGAATAGAAGTTGGTCAGTGTTTAGCCGGGATCGATGAGGCGGCTAAGATTCTGGAGAGCCTCCACCCGCTTTCGCGCGCGCATAGGGACCATGAACCTCGTCGGGCGGCGCTGCCCCGCCGGATGTGTTTAGCGTAGCGCCGATGGGTAATCTGCTGTATCGCAGAATGGCATTCTGCGGCATGTCGGCAAGCGCCACTGCGCTCGAACCTCCGGATGCTTTGCTGATTACCAATCGGCGATACAGCAGATTGCCAATCTGCGCTACGAGGCCGCGCTGTGCGCTAAACACGTACGCCGCGCCGCCCTTGGTGATACGAAGTGGGCTGCGCGGCAGCGCCGCCCTACCAGGTTCATGGAGAGCTCCGTTACTTTAATTTGGCCAGGGTTTCTTTGACCTTGTTGAAGTCGGGCAACTCCTTCGGACTCGGCGTCTGTTCGCTGTATTGCACGATGCCGTCTTTATCGATGACAAACGCCGCGCGGGCGCTGACGGAACCGATCCCGATCAAGTCAGGAAGCAGCGTTCCATAGGCCTGCGCTGTTTTCTTATTCAGGTCGCTCGCCAGCGTGATACCGATTTTTTCC
The DNA here is from genome assembly GCA_039933075.1 of Verrucomicrobiota bacterium. GTDB lineage: Bacteria > Verrucomicrobiota > Verrucomicrobiia > Limisphaerales > JACPZS01 > JBDTOW01. The sequence goes on from JBDTOW010000319.1 coordinate 4,446, forward strand.
TTCTGCGCCCAAGCCTCCTGGGCAAACGGGCTGTCCACACTGATCCCGATAACGTCCGCATTCTGGTCGCTGTATTGAGAAAGTCCGGCGGTCACGTCACACATCTCCGAAGTGCAAACACTCGTGAAGGCCAGGGGGAAAAACAACAACACGGTATTCTTCTTCCCAAAATTCTTGCTCAAAGTCACATCGGAAAGTCCGGAAGCATTCTTCGATTTGAGAGTAAAGTCCGGGGCTTTTGACCCAACTGGTATTGCCATATAAATGATCGGTTAATTTTTAGTTTTCTAAGTGGTTTTATTTATAGTTGCCGACTGATCAAGTGTCAAACCGCCAGTGATTTAAAGCTCAGCCAGGACTTCCTCGGCGTGTTCCGCCGGCTTCACTTTTGGCCAGATCTTCTTAATCTTGCCGTCGGGGCCGATTAGGAAAGTTACTCGATGCGTCCCTTGATACTTGTGGCCCATGAAAGTTTTTTCGCCCCAGACCCCGTAAGCCTGCACAATCTTTTTATCCTCGTCCGCCAACAGCGTGAACGGTAGCTTGTACTTCTCGACAAACTTGTTGTGCGATTTCACGGGATCGATGCTGATGCCGAGCACCACCGCGCCTTTTTTCTTGAACTCGGCAAAGTGATCGCGAAATCCGCAGGCCTCCTTGTTGCAACCCGGCGTGTCGTCTTTCGGATAGAAATAAAGGATCACGTTCTTCCCCTGGAGGTCGGCGAGCGAAACCCTCCCACCGCCGTTGGTCGCCGCCTCAAATTCAGGCGCTACATCTCCCTCTTTCAACTTCAGTTTGAGTTCAGGCATGAGTATTTGGCTCGGATGATGCCTCTACTTTCGCACGGCCTCGCCGCTGCCTTCATCGAAGTAAATCGACTCACCAACGGTCGAAAATTTCAAGTATTGTCGCCAGCGAAACAACCCGTGCTCGGCGGTGGCTTTGATAATCTTTTGCTCCGCTTTCGGGGCTTCAGCGGGATGACCCTCGATGGCTTCCGTCAGAATCCTGCCATCCATCGGCTGCGGCGGTTGAATCCCCAGAATCCAAAGAATCGTCGGCACGAGGTCCGCGTTGCCCGACGGGAGTTCGCTGATAAAACCCCGGCGGAGATCCGGACCAGCGGCCACGAGTGTATTATGCATATCGAAGGG
>JBDTOW010000320.1:0-5598 GCA_039933075.1 Verrucomicrobiota bacterium
CGGCGATCGCACGAATGTGCTCCGGCGTGGTGCCGCAGCAGCCGCCAACGATATTGAGCCAGCCGCTAGCCGTCCACTCCTCGAGCTGCGGCGCGAATGTCTCGGGCGTTTCCGGGAAGCCGGTCGGGAGCAGCGGATTTGGCAACCCGGCATTCGGATACGCGCTCACGTAGATCGGCGCGAGGTTCGACAACTCTTCGACAAGCGGCCGCATTTCCTTCGGGCCCAAGGCGCAATTCATGCCGACCGATAACAGCGGGACGTGCGAGATGGAGTTCCAAAATGCTTCGACGGTCTGTCCCGTCACGCCGCGATTGCTGCCTGCCTGAATGAACGTGACCGAGGCCATGATCGGAATGACCTTTGACGCGGGAAAGGCATCCTGGCCGTTACTTTGTCGCGGCTGCGCGGGATTGCTCGAACTTATCGGTGAACCCCCAGGCGGGACAGGCGGGACGCCTGTCCTACATTGTAGCGGGGTGATGCCACGTTCCTCGAAGATTTTCAGAATGGCGAAGAAAGCAGCTTTTGCGTTCAGCGTGTCAAAAATGGTTTCAACCAGCAAAATGTCGACGCCGCCGTCGAGCAATCCGCAAACCTGTTCACCGTAGGCGGTGACCAACTCGTCGTATGTTGTGCCACGGGCAGCCGGATTGTTGACGTCGGTTGAAATCGAGGAGGTCTTGGTGGTTGGCCCGATAGCGCCAGCCACAAAACAAGTGCGACCCGTCCGGGATGCCTCGACTCTATCCGCCGCACGACGGGCGCATTTCGCGCCGGCCCTGGCAAGTTCGTAAGCGATGGATTCCAAGCCGTAGTCGGCAAGCGAAATGGACTGTGAGTTGAATGTATTGGTCTCAATGATATCGGCGCCCGCTTCGAGGTAACCGACGTGGATATCCTCGATCATCTGCGGCTGCGTGAGGTTGAGCAGATCGTTATTGCCTCGAAGGTCCTTGCCCTTCCAATCCTGGAATCGATCGCCGCGGAAATCCCCCTCAGTCAGATTGCGCAACTGGATCATCGTGCCCATCGCCCCATCGATGATGACGATGCGTTCACGCAGAAGGCGCTCCAACGCGAGGGCGCGTTCGCTTGGTTGACCTGTTTTCTCACTCACAAGTGACAGAATAAGCCCTTGTTTGCTGCGCGCAAATCAAAAATCAATACATCCTGATATGAAGATATGTTAATGTGAGATAACCCGGAGCTTGATCCTTTCCGTGCCAACCGAGACCAACGAATAAGCGGGCATCTACACCTGGATCATGTCGAATTATCGGCTTGCAGCCGTGAGGTCACTCACTTACTGGGATTGTCCGGTTTGTAGCGAACGCATATTCCTCGACGATTCTTCCCTGGATCAAATGCTCCTGGATGATCCGTTCAAGGACAGCCGGCGCGCACGAATGATACCAGACCACTTCCGGGTAAACGACCGCAATCGGACCTTGAACACAGACTCGGAGGCAGTTCGCTTTGGTCCGATAAATCAGCGGGTTGGGGCTGACCAGGTGGAGTTCGTTTAGCCGTTTCTTCAGATACTCCCACGCCTCCAGGCCTTTCTCCTTCGAAGCGCAATTCGGTTTTGTTTGATCGGCGCACAGAAAAATGTGACGTCCATATTTTTCCAGTCCCAGCGTTTTGACCGCAGCAGCTAGTTCTCCTGTCATTTTCGAATCGAAGAGTACTCTGGTTAAAAGATTGGATTCACTCAACACATTATCTTCTACTCGCCCTCACCATTTCGTGCATAGTGCAGCGCATTTAACAACGGTTTCGCAACAGCTATGAAGCCAACGAATGACTTGACCGGCTCCACCATCAATCCGCTTTTCAAAGGCTGGGCGAAACCCGGTCCAGTTCCACCCGGCGCGACAACTGATTCGATCGAAATCGAAGAGGGTGAAACACTCGATGCGATTAGCGGACATTTCCGGATCTTCCAACTTCGCCTGGGCCACCGCTTCTCGACCGATGACCTGCTGACGGCGTGGTACGGTTCATCGTGGTGTCCCTGTGCGCGAACCGCGCTGGATCTCGGCAGCGGCATCGGTTCAGTAGGAATGATTGCCGCGTGGCGCCTGCCCGGGGCGCGGTTTGTCACGGTCGAAGCGCAGGAAGAAAGTGTGCGGCTGGCGCGAAAATCGGCACGCTACAACGGGCTATCAGCGCGCTACGAGGTTCGACAGGGAGATTTTCGCGCTCCGGGAGTAATTCGAGCCGAGGAAAAATTTGATCTTATCCTGGGCAGCCCGCCGTACTTTCCACCTGGCAGTGGTTTGGAAGGAGATCATTCACAAAAAATTGCCTGCCGTTTTGAACTCCGTGGGAATATTGCGGATTATTGCCAGGCCGCCGCGGCGCATCTTGCGTCGGGAGGATTGTTCGCATGCGTGTTTCCCGCAAACCAATTGACGCGAATCGAAACTGCCGCGAGCAACGCCGGGCTGACGATTGTTCGGCGACGTCCGGTCGTGTTTCGGGAACCAGCGGCGCCTCAAATAGATTTGTTTGCCATGGTTAATGCCGAGCATTTACCGCCATCATTTCGAAAGGAGACCTGGGTAGAGCCAGCGGTGATCATTCGCACAATCACCGGCAAGATTCACTCTGAATACAGCGCGGTGAAGCTGGCGATCGGCTTTCCGCCGTAGAGCCAGTAGAATGCTTCCGTCGTGCTCATGAACACGTATGTGTTTAGCGTAGCGCAGATTTGTAATCTGCTGTATCGCAGAATTGGATTCTGCGACACGTCGGCAAGTGCCAGTGCGCTCGAACTTCCGGACGCTCTGCCGATTACAAATCGGCGATAAGGCAGACTACAAATCTGCGCTACGAGGGCGCGTTGTGCGCTGCATACATATATCTTAGTCGTCGTCGTCCTTGCGGCTATGGGTGATCGCCCACGCTGGATACAGAGCGTGCGGTCCTTTCTGCGCGTGCCAAATAATGCGGTTTAGCAAGTCTTCCGGACACTGGTCCACCTTCTCTAACGGCAATTGCGAAGAGAGAATCGCGAAGTGTCGCTGCAGCGGTTCGGAGATTGCCTTGGGCTCCGGATTCATTTGGTCCAAGGGGATATTGTTGGTTACCGATTTGTAAGGAGTAAAATCCGGCTCCGGGATGAAGCAATCGAACATCGGGGTAGCGGTGGCATCCATTTGATTCATCGGCGGCAATCCCAGGATCAATTCAATCGTTCGGAGCAAGCTTGTTTGATTGTAATTAGTATCGATCACCGCCCGCCTACGGGTATAAGGGCTGACGACGAAAGCAGTCGTACGATAGCCGCTGACATGATCCCAGCCCGCTTGCGGGTCGTCTTCGATCGCAAAAATGCAGGTCTCCTTCCAGAAGCGACTATGACTAAGCGCCTCGACGATCTGGCCGAAAGCGAGGTCATTGTCGGCGACCTGGGCCGCCGGGGTTGGCGAGTGTGCTTTGGTGCCAGAGGTATGGTTATTGGGCAGGCAAATGATAATCAAGTTGGGCAGGTCGCCAAGGCGTTCAAACTCACCCAAGTCCTTAATGAATTGGGCGGCGCGAAAAACGTCGGGCACATCCATATGCCAGCCCACCGTATTGGTGTTAATATAGGGTCCAAGCGAGGCAATGGCGGGACGACAACCAATCTGGACGAGCCCAGTTTGGTTCACAAAGTCGTGGTAAAAGTCGAGGAATTTGGGGCCAGGTTTTTTTCCACCATCTTTCCACCCGGTGATACTGATGGTGAACTCGCCGTAGTCCCGCAGTGTTTTGCCATGTGCAAGTGCATTGTCCCAAATGAAACCGCCGGGCGAATAAGCCAGCGCATCGACGTCGCTGTCTTCCATTCCATCGGGATAGCTGCGTGGAAATCCAGCAAAAGACTTTTCCATGTAGTCGGTAGCAAAACCAGTGTCAGTCCATTGATGGCCGTCCGCGCTGAGGATTCCCGAACAATAGGTGTTATCGAGTAAAACAAACTCGCGAGAGATTTTGTGCTGGTTGGGAGTGACTTTCTCGCCGAAGACGCACAGATCCGGGTCACCGTTGCCCTCGCTCATATCGCCCAGCACCTGGTCGTAGGTCCGATTTTCTTTAATGATATAAACGACATGCTTGAACGGAGAGGGTTCCCCGACGCGTTCGGGCACCGGGCGGGGTGGAACGTCCGGGCGGGGCGGCAGTTTCGCCGCCTCGAGCGCTGCGCTGCGGTAATTTGCCAGGACAATTCCGGTTTGGCGTCGCAGTTCCTTCCGGTTCGGCAGCCGCACGAGTGAGACGCTGCCAAGATATTGGTGCGAATTATATTTCACCTTCTCCGCCGTGGCGTAGCGTTTTCCCGAACCGATGCCTTTGATGTTCGCGACGCAGATTGACTGTCGTTTTGCATCGTATGCAACGGCGCCCGGAAACCAACCGGTTGGAATCAGGCCAAGCATTTTTGATTTCCCCGGGTGGAACGAAACCACGGCCACGGCATTCTGCGTTCCGTTGCAGACGAAGAGTGTCTTTCCGGAGGCGTCCATCGCCAACGCGTTTGGACTGGCGCCGAAGAAATCATTCGGGTGCCACTTCAGAGAAATTGTCTCGACGACATGGTCGGTTCGTATGTCGATTACGCTCACGGTGTCGCTGCCAGCGTTCGCAACCAGCACACGACGGCCATCAGGTGACAGGACGATCCCGGAGGAATGGAGCCCGACAAGGATTTCGCGGGTGAGCCGGCCCTGCTTCAGATCAATGACGGATACAGAGCCTTCATTGGCGATGAATCGCACCGGATCCACCCGCACCAACGTTCCGTGACCAGCGGGACCGGTCACGGATTGGGCATCCGGTCGTCGCCCGCCCCAGTTGCTGACATACACTTTTTGATCTGCCAGCACGACTCCATAGGGAGCGAAGCCCACTTCGAACATACGCATTTGTTTTCCCGAAGCTGCATCCAGTTCCAGCAAGCGGTTCGACAAATTGAGCGCCACATACAACCGCCTGCCGTCCTTGGAAATGGCCAGGCCGGCCGGAATTTCCGCTGGGCGCCCGGCAACGCCACTCGGGGGCAATGGAATCGAATAAAGCGGTGCAACGCGATGGTCCTTCGCGACATCAAAAACTTTGATGCTCCCATTGACGTTGGAAAGGAATATGCGTGCGCCGTCCGGAGAAAAGCAAAGGCCGGTGAAACTAACTTGTCCTTCCGTATCGGGATCAAGGATGTGCGTTGAGACCGTGCCGGGGTTCGCTTCGGCAGCTTTTTCCGAGGGAAGTTGCACCCGTTGCAGAATCGATCCCGTTATTGGAGAGATGATGATGAGTTCGGACGTTTTACCGGAAGTAGCCAGGATCTTGCCGTCCGGGCTGAGGCTGATCACTTGGGGTCGGAGCCCGGGTAATTCGACTTGAATACCAGCCGGGCTGAGCACTTGATTGACCGGCACAACGATTCGATTTGTCGTAAGGGGGCCGACCGGCTCGAACGAATTCTTATCGGTCACCTGCGCCGAACCGGTGCCTCCGGTGAGAATCACCACCGACGTGAACGCCAGGCATCGGCCAACTTGTGCCGCTGGCCAGAAAATCCGTTTCCCGATTTTTGAGCGGGCAAGAGCC
>JBDTOW010000321.1:0-5595 GCA_039933075.1 Verrucomicrobiota bacterium
GATGGAGGAGAGGGGCGGGGAGAGGAGGAGTGTTTTTGTTGAAGATTCCCCTCTCCCCGACCCTCTCCCCGCTCGTTCCTCGCGGGGAGAGGGAGAAGATTGGCTGTCGGTGAATTCCTTAATTCAACGTCACTGGGGCCGGGGTGAGGTGGGGTTGCCCCCGCTTGCCCGGGGACGTTCTTGCCCTCGAGGCCAGCTCTCTCCCCGGTGAGCGGAGAGGACGAAGTCTCGGACGCCGGTCTGCTCAGCACTGCCTTGCTCGCTTCCAGATACCAATCGCAATACTCGCTCCAGAAGAAGCGGTAGAGCGTCTGGGCGGCTTCGTTGAACTTGTACTCGGCGAGCGCGGTGGTGAGTTCCCGGATCGACTGGTCCAAACGCAGCAAGATCCATTTATCATCCGAGGTTAGCAGAGCTGGGTCGATCTCGCCTTCAATCGAGCTGCCGGCACTTCCAACCATTTGTCGGAAGCGGCAGGCGTTCCAGAGCTTGTTACAGAAGTTCCGGCCCAATTCGACCTGCTGTTCGTCGAACAGCACATCCTGGCCGAGCGGCGCTGAGCGCATCACGCCAAAACGCACCGCATCCGCGCCGTACTTCCCGATCAGATCTAATGGGTCGGGGGAGTTGCCCAGGCTCTTGGACATTTTGCGGCCGAGTTTGTCGCGGATGATGCCGGTGAAATAAACGTTCTTGAACGGCATCTCGCCCATGTACTCGTAACCAGCCATGATCATCCGGGCGACCCAGAAAAAGATGATCTCCGGCGCGGTGACCAGATCGGTGGTCGGGTAGAACTTCTTCAACGTCCCGGTTCGCTCCGGCCAACCCATCGTCGCAAACGGCCAGAGCCACGCGCTGAACCAGGTGTCGAGAACGTCGGCGTCATGGGTAAAGCCACAAGCTTCCAAGTTCTTCGCAAGTTTCGAGGAAAGTGTTGCCGCGAAGATTTCGTAATCACCTTCGGTTTCGCGAACAATGGGCATCAAGCTTTCGGCTTTCGGATCGACTTCCTTTCCGTCCGTGACCCGGAAGATACGGATGAAAGTTAGCTCGTCGGGATTCTTGTTCGCGTCCTTCTCCCAATTGCCTTTAACAAAATCATCCCAACCCCATTTCAGGAGTTCCTCAGTCGAGTTTGCCTCTGTAAGCCGAACCCGCTTGCGCCACACCGGAATCCGATGCCCCCACCAAAGCTGCCGGCTGATGCACCAGTCCTGGATGTTGGCCAACCAATGGCCATAAACCCTCGCCCAACGCTGTGGAAAGAAACGCATCTTCTGACTGGGCGAGGCTGTTGACGAGCTGTCTTGAGCACACGCAGCTCGCGAGGACGCTCGCCCCACCGAGTCATCCTCCTGCTCGACGCAGGCACGGGCTTTGTCCACGCTCGGATATTTCAAAAACCATTGCTCGCTCAAGCGCGGCTCGATCGGGACATCGGCTCGTTCACTGAAGCCGACGTTGTTGACGTAAGGCTCTTCCTTTTCCAACGCGTTCAGTTCGCGCAACAGCTCGACGGCGGCGATGCGCGCTTCGAAACGATCCAGGCCGGCCAGAGTCTTGCCGGCAAGTGCGTTCATCGTCGCGTTGGGGTTCATGATGTCGATCGTCGGCAGTTTGTGACGTTGGCCGATTTCAAAATCGGCCTTGTCATGCGCGGGTGTCACCTTCAACACGCCGGTGCCAAACTCGAAGTCCACGTGTTCGTCGCCAATGATCGGAATGAGCTTTTGTTCACGCGGCAGTTCGGAGGGCAGGGGACGCAGGACGTGCTTGCCGATGAGATGCGCGTAACGCTTGTCCTTCGGATTCACCGCCACGGCGGTATCGCCGGGAATCGTCTCGGGCCGGGTCGTTGCGATGGTGAGCCAAACGTGGCCTTCGGCATCCGTGACCGGCCCTCCCGGCGGCGAGTCCCCCTCACCCGCCCTCCGGGCACCCTCTCCGCCACTGGGGGAGAAGGATGGGGTGAGGGGGCTTTCGGCTACTTCGACTTTGAAGTAATAGAGCGAAGCCTTCTGTTCCTTCATGATGACTTCCTCGTCCGAAAGCGCCGTCTGCGTGGCGGGACACCAGTTCACCATGCGTTTGCCGCGATAAATAAGCCCCTTCTTGTAAAGGTCCACGAACACGCGTTGCACGTTTCGCAGATAATCGGCGTCCATCGTGAAACGCTCGCGCGTCCAATCGCAAGAGCAGCCGAGTTTTTTGAGTTGCGAGATGATGATCCCGCCGTGCTTTTCCTTCCATTTCCAAACGCGCTTGATAAATTCCTCGCGTCCGATGTCCCGCTTGGATTTCTTTTCTTCCTTCCAAATCTGTTTGGACACCAGGCCCTCGGTGGCGATCCCGGCGTGGTCCGTGCCGGGAAGCCACAAGACCTCTTTGCCGTCCATCCGTGCCTTGCGAGCGAGGATGTCCTGGATGGTGTTGTTGAGGACATGCCCCATGTGAAGGACGCCGGTGACGTTGGGCGGCGGAATAACGATGGAATAAGCGGGGCGCTTCTCGTTCACCCGCGCCGGATCAGCGACAAAACATTTCTGGTCGAGCCAGAACTGGTACCACTTTTCTTCGACCGCTTGAGGTTCGTAAGCCTTAGGAATTTCAGACATAGATTGCGCGAGCTAGAGAGAAATCGGTGGCTCACTTCAACTCGTGCTCGGAGAGCGGCACGCCTTTCTTTCCTTTGTTAAATCCGAAAAATATCGGCTTGAACTCGCCGATGTAATTGACATCGGCCTTCGGCGGCACATCGATGCCCGTCAGCCAGCAGGAAGCGTTCACGAATAATCTTCGCAGATCTTCGCTTTGAAGGTCCACCGACGCGCCAATTGTCGAGCACAGCACCTTCGCGGTGTTGGCGGTTTCACCGGTGTAATTGCGCAGCCAAATCAGCGGCATGATGGCCTTTTGCAAATTCGGACCGTCGTCCGGCTTCATGCCTTTGAGCACCTGGCCGTGCATCAGGATAGTGGCATCACTGGGAAAATCGGGATTAACACCGTAGACATCGGTCGGGCCCCAAACATCCATGACACCGCGGAGTATCGGGTGCTGGCGGTTCTTGCCCTCAATGACTCCGCGGGTGCCTTCCTTCCCGTGGTCACCGTGGTGATAGGTCCAGGTCTCGCCGACGGTCATGCCACCAAAGCCGCCGCCTTTGGCGTCATAGCTGAAGCGCGCATAAGGGCTCTGCTTGTTTCGGGTGTAAGCGAAGGGGTGTGTAGCCGTGCGAATCACGATCATCGGTTTGCCCGAGTTCAGATAATCCACAAAATACTTCATGTCGCTGTCCGGGAGTTCGCGGAAGCGGAACTGGTTGATGACGAGATCGGCTGTCTCGATCAACTTCATTCCGGGGATGTTGGTCTGATTGTTCGGGTCAATCGTGCCGTCGGCCGGATTGAGCGAAAAAAGCACGGTGCACTTAAACCCATGCCGCTGCGACAGGATCTTGCCGAGCTGCGGCAAGCCTTCTTCGGAGCGGTATTCCTCGTCTCCCGATAGCAATACGATGTGTTTGCCCTTGCCGGGTCCGTCCGCGCCTTCATAGGTGACCCACTGCGCCGCCGGCATGCTGATCCCGGTGAAGATAGCTGCGATGTTGAGGAGTTTGGCGAGTTTGTTCATAGATTGAAAAGTTTGACACGAGTTCCGCGAATTTGCACTGACTGGCTTCGGCCGATTCGTACCGCTATCTGTGGAATTACTGTTTCGTCAACGCGTATTCCATGCTGTCCACCAACGCTTGCAGGCTGGCTTCGATGATGTTCTCGCTGACACCGACGGTCCCCCATTCGCTCTTACCGTCGCCGCTGATGATGAGGACACGTGTTTTGGCCGCAGTGCCCGTGGCCGAGTCCAGAATGCGGACTTTATAATCGGTCAAACGCACTTTTTTGAGCTGTGGATAAAATTTGATCAAAGCCGCGCGCAAAGCCGAATCGAGAGCGTTGATCGGCCCATCACCTTCGGCTACGGTGTGGGCAGCCTCTTTGCCGACGTGAACCTTAACCGTCGCCTCACACATCAAACTGTGCCCGTTACGCCGCATTGAAACATGGTAAGCGTTGACGTCGAACGGCAGCGCCTGTTTTTTTAAAGTCTTGCGGATTAGCACTGCGAGCGATGCCTCTGCCGCTTCAAATTCGTATCCCAGGTGCTCCAATTCCTTGATGCGCGCGAGAATGGATTTGAGTTCGGGCGTATCGTTCGTGAGCTTGAACCCCAGTTCCTGCGCCTTCATCACGACGTTACTGCGGCCCGCCAAATCACTCATCAGCACCGTCCGCTGGTTTCCGACCACCGCCGGATCGATGTGCTCGTAACTCTGCGCGAGTTTCTGGACCGCATTGACATGGATTCCGCCTTTATGAGCAAAGGCGGTGGAACCTACCCAGGGCTGGCGGGGATCGTGGCGGATGTTGGCAATCTCGTCCACGAACTGGGAGAGCTCTTTGAGCTTCGCCAGCGATGCTTCAGGAACACAACTGAGTTTCAACTTTAACGCCAGGTTTGGTATCACGCTGGTGAGATTGCAATTGCCCGTCCGTTCGCCATAGCCGTTGATCGTGCCTTGAAGGTGGGTCGCGCCGGCTTCGATCCCCGCCAGGGCGTTCGCGACGCCAAGCCCGATGTCGTTATGCGTGTGAATTCCGATTTTGGCCGTGAGTTGGTTGCGCGCGATTTTGGTGATCTCGCTGATTTCGCCCGGCAAACGTCCGCCGTTTGTGTCGCAGAGTGTAATGATGTCCGCTCCCGCATTTTCGGCGGCCCGCCACGTGGCCAGTGCGTATTCGGAATTGTCCAGGTAACCGTCGAAACAATGCTCGGCGTCGTAAATCACAAATTTCCCCTGATCCTTGAGATATCGGACCGTGTCGCTGATCATGGCCAGATTTTCATCTGGCGTTGTCCGGAGCACCTCTTTGACGTGCAGCAGCCAGGTCTTGGCCACCAGCGTGATCACGGGTGTTTCAGCGGCGAGCAGGAGGCGCACCTGTTCGTCCTTTTCCACCGCGATCCCTTTTCGACGAGTCGATCCGAAGGCCGCGAGCCGGGCGTGTTTGAACTTTTTGCGTTTGGCCTCTTCAAAGAATTCCACATCCTTGGGATTGGAGCCGGGCCAGCCGCCCTCGATGTAAGGAATCCCGAAAGCGTCAATTTTTTCGGCAATGCGGAGCTTGTCCGCAACCGAAAAATTGATGCCTTCACCCTGACTGCCATCGCGCAGGGTCGTATCGTATATTTCGATTTCAGGTTTCATAACATCACCCGGGGTCCGCTTCACTCAAGGGGGCCGCCCCGGCGGCGGAACCGGATTTCTACGCTAATTGCGTTCGGATGCAAAGTCCAAAACCTTCGCGTTGGATGGCGTGATGGCGCGTGCCCGCTGCGAGAGGCCGCCGAGATAGATTTTGGTGGGCAAGGCGGACCGCGTTAACTTGGACTGCGGCGGCACGACGCCGCTTTTCCTGCGCGCCGCGCCGACCGTGGAAGATCTTTGTCGAACCGCAGCAATCCAAAGTTAGCGTCCCAGTTAGGACACGGCCGTCGCGCCTGGGGGCCGGCTGGTTTCTGAGTGAACGG
>JBDTOW010000322.1:0-5592 GCA_039933075.1 Verrucomicrobiota bacterium
GTAGCCGGCACGGCCCCAACAATGACGTGATAACGCGCATCCAGTTCGATCACGGGGATAACCGGCTCCGGCGGCAACGCCGACTCGATCTCGACCACTTGCACTTCGTAACTGACACACAATTGGTAACCGGTGTCGCTGTTAAGAGCGTTCCAAACCCGCGTGATTTCCTCGAGCGAAAGGGTTTCCAGGAAGACACGGAGCTCGACCGTGGCCGGATCCAAACCGCCCTGCAGATCGACTCCCCGCAAAACGGGATGGTCGAAAAGCACTTGCAAAACCTTGCCCAGGAGCTGCTGTTCAGTTTCAGGATCGTCACCCATGAGCGGAGTTACCAGATAGTGCAAACGGACGGGCAAAGGGGTGCGGCGTTGTTCGTTTGGCTTGGTGCGTTCAGGGGGCTGGTTCGTCAGGAACTCGTCGCGCACAACTCGATAAAGCCAAAGCGAAACACCTTTCCCCGCTTTCATCTCTTTCGGGGTATTAAGCGAAACGGCCGGCGCGATTGCCGGGAATGGGAACTCGGTGTTGATTGCATCCTGCAATAGCTTCTGCAGCGTCATGCTGGCGGCTTTTATAGCGGTGTTTGCACTCATCGATGGAGCCGATTCTCGGACCAAGCGTCCTCGGGAAAAATCCGGCAAAGCTCCGCACGCCCGGGAACCGTTTCTTCCCCGACGCTTTTGGCCACTTGTGTCCGGATCACCCCATGCCGAGGACCGGACTCAAACTAAATCCGCAACGGCACTCAGCCACCGCTTCTCAATCAACAACCGCGCTTGCTGGATGGCATCTAAAAGTATGAGCACTCGCTTGCCATCGTTCCACTCCTGCTCGAATTTTCCAATCGTTCCCTGCCAAGGGCCTTCCTCGATGCATACTTGGTCGCCTGGTTGGAACGACGGCGCCGTGAGCCTGACAAAGCCGTCGTCCTCGACGCGCTGGCGGACCGCCGAAATGATATTCTCGTCGAGTGGAATCGGGAACCGGCTCGTACCGACGACCCGTAATACTCCCCGTGCGTAGCGCACCGCCTCCTGCAGCAAAATCGGGGAAAACCTGGCGAAGAAATAACCGGGGAAGAGCGGCTTGGTCACGGAGCGTTGGATGCCGCAGACGGCCTGCTCTTGTTTGACTTTGGGTAGGAAGACCTCGGCGTCGAGCTTAGCCACGCTGGCAGAAGCTAGATTTTCACGGAAGGGCTTGGCCTGAACCGCGAACCAATTCGTTTGTTGCCAAAAGTCCATCTTCCTAGCTTTTCGATTTCTCTGTCGAGAGTCTGTTCCTGGTTGTCGTAGGGTGCGGAGGTTTCAGCTTTAGCCGTTCGAGTATCTCCGTTTCTTTCGCCGGGTTCACACGATAATGAATTCGCCCATCAGCTCCGCGCCGCGCCAGGATCAGTTTCCCCGCCACCAATTCAGTGAGAGCCGACTCTGCCTCCGCAATCGAGTGGCGGATGCGCTGTTCCAAAAGCCGCCATTCAACAAGGCCTTCCACGGTATCATTTGCGTTCGGATTACTTATAAAGTAACCCAGGATCTCGCAAGCCACGGGCTGCGAAAAAATAGCTCGATCTCGCTTCATGGATCTTTCGCTAATAAAGTGTCACTAGCATGGCTGATACCATCTGAGAAAATCCCCGGTTCTGAGGGTTTGCCGGCATGAAGAGAGGCTCTTTACATCCATCTTACAGGGCCCGTCACTGAAGGATCGTGCGGCCTAGAGTCGAGTTGAAGGGCGGATATTTTTGTCCACCGCGATTACGACTTTAGCCACCGCACTAACGCTCGAATCGAGACCTGAGCGCTCGACACGAATGTTGTGCTTGCGCATCAACTGAAAGAAAACACGCCGGTTCTTCTGGGCGGTCCGGGCCGCCTGGCCGATGTTTCCGCGATGCTGCTCGAGCACGGTGCGCAGGTAATTCCGCTCGAATTCAGCGACAACTTTGGCTTTGAGCAGACCAAATGACTCTGGCTTTGATTCTTGTTCCGCATCGATGGGGAGGTGGATCTCGTCGCTGTGAATTACACTACTCGTGGAAAGAACCACGGCATGCTCGATGGCATTCTCAAGCTCGCGCACGTTGCCCGGCCAATCATAGAGCGAGAGCTTGTGCAGCGCGGCAGGGGCAATGTCACGAGCTTGACCGTCCGTTTCGGCGACGTATTTGGCCACAAAGTGCCGGGCCAGCAACGGAATGTCCTCCTTGCGCTGGCGCAACGGAGGGAGATGCAAGGGAAGGACGTTAAGCCTATAAAACAAATCTTGTCGCATCTTTCCTGAGTTGACTAATTCGTCCCTCCTGGTGTTCGAGGCGGCGATGATTCGCACGTCGGCCTTGGAAGGTTTACGAGCGCCAAGCGGGCGATATTCTTTGTCCTGCAAAAACCGGAGCAACTTCACCTGCGCTGGAAGAGGCAGCGAATCAATCTCGTCAAGGAACAATGTGCCACCATTGGCTTCGCAAATGACTCCAGCGTGGGGCGCATTTGCGCTCGTGAAAGCGCCCGTTTCATGGCCGAAGAGTTCGTTTTCAAGCAAGTCGGTCGGGATCGCCCCGCAGTTGAGTGGCACAAAAGGATGATTCGCCCGTCGACTTAAAAAATGAATCGCCCGCGCGCAGACTTCTTTTCCGGTGCCAGTCTCCCCCGTAATCAACACACTCGCATTGCATCGCGCCATCTGTGGGAGTTTTTGAACTTGCTCCAATAAGGCCGGGCTTTCCCCCACGAACTGTTTCAAGCCCAAAGACTCTTTCACAGCGGTGATGGATGTTTCCCGCCTGCCATGGCAGCTCAACAATCGCCGGAGTCGCGGTCGCACGTCCACGGCGCGAAAAGGCGGTATCAGATAATCGCTCGCCCCTAGTCGATAAAGATCGTCGATCGCGCTCGGCTCATCCGAGCTCGGCACTGCCACGATTGGAGGGCAGCGTTTATGACCGAGCAGAACCGGAAAGATGCTTGGCGCGGACGATTGCGCCTCATCCGAGAGTAAGACTATTAACAGGTCCGGCACAACTCGGACGATCCCGGCTGATAATTGTTCCAGCGCCTCCTTCACCCCCATCCCATCGGACTGTTCGTGATGAATAGAGGCATCGGACTCGAACATGGCGTTCAACTCTGCTTTCAAGAGTTCGACCGATCCGGAAGACGGATCGAAATCAAACAGCAGAATCGGTGCTTTTTTCATGGGATGGATGCACCGCGTCGTTGGGAGGTCCTAGCTGTGAACGAATTTTTCCGGGCAGTATCAGTGACTGCTCCACTGCCCGGTCTGACCCGCAACGGCACCAATTGTTCGGCATAGGTCAATGGCCTTTTTGTCCGTTAAGTAAGCGCCTTGGGGGTCAGGTTTGCCCAATACTTTGTTTCTTGTTGATGATAGCTCTAAGGTATGAGCCGCGCGTTCATCGAGATGTTGGCGTTCAATAGCCGCGACACCGTGCAGTGGATTTTGGCATTGAGGGCGGCCTTGATGAAATCACCTTGCTTCGCATTGGGGACCTGAGCGGCGACATCCAGTTCAATACTTGTTATGGTCCAGCCAGTGGCCAGTTGCTCGCTGGTGAGGATCGCCGTCGTGCTGATTCGGTTCGCGGTGAACCCGGCATTCCCGAGGTGATTCGCCAGAGACATGGAGAAGCATGCGGCGTGGGCGGCGGCAATCAATTCGCCGGCATTTGTTCCTTTTGTTCGTTGGGCCCGTGCGCCAAAGTAATGCGCTTCTGAGAGAGCGCTGCTTTCGGTCGTAATCAATCCGCGACCATTCTCAAAATCACCCTGCCAAACCACGGACGCTTTTCGTCTCATAATCAAATCTGCGTGAACCGATGATTCATGCTTTGCGGAATATTTGGCCAATACTTTGTTGTATGGTTTCCATACTTTTTTTCTATGGGACTCCGTGAGCACGCCACGTTCCGTCCTTGCCTGAGATTGCCGGAGAGGAGGACTGAAATCGGCCTCGACACCTTTTGCCGGTTTCGGCGATAGTAGGTCACAAACTAATCGATGACTTTATGGAGCTTCGACACTTCAGATACTTCGTCGCCGTGGCTGAGGAACTAAGCTTTACCAGAGCGGCGGAGAGATTGCATTTGGCGCAACCGTCGCTGACGCGCCAGATCAAAGATTTGGAAGAAGAGATTGGGGTTCGCCTCGTGGATCGGACCGGGAAGCGCGTCTGTTTAACCGAGGAGGGAAAATCGTTCCTGACAGACACCAGGCGCTTGCTCGCCGACTGCGCCGAAAATGTGGTAGCGGTTCAGCGCATGAGCCGCGGAAAGAGCGACCAACTCAACATCGGCTATGTGGCCAACATCTACCACGACTTGCTCCCCGCGACGCTGGGCGCGTTCCGCAAAGCCTGTCCCAATACCGCTTTGAACTTGTTCGACATGACTCCCGGTGAACAGTACCAGGCCCTGGACGAACGCAGAATCGATCTTGGCTTTGTCGGCTTGCGGTCGCGCTCGATCGAGGGATATCGCAACCTGCCGTGGACTTGCTTTGCGCAAGATCGCATTGTGGCGGTCATCCCAAAGGAAGATCCCCTCGCCCGAAGGTCGAATATCCGCCTCAAGGAGCTGGAGCCGAAGTTCTTTGTTGGGCTGTCGGAGAAGACCTATCCTGGCGTGCGCGAATGGCTGGTTGAGGCGTGCCGTCAGGCCGATTTTACCCCAAGAATCCTCCAGGATGCAGACCGCGAACCCGCCGTAATTAAATTCGTCGCGGCCAGACTGGGCGTCGCGCTATTGCCGCAGCAGATTCAAATGCTGCCGCATGAGGGAGTAGTCTTCCGTCCTTTGGATCCTGTGTTAATCACGGAATCGTGCGCGGTCTGGAGACCGGACAATCGATCGAATTGTCTGGAACACTACGTTCGGATTGTAAAAGAACTGTCCTCCAACAGGCGTTAGCGATTGTAAAAGAGGCACGATTTGGTTGATCGCGTACCACCACAGCCGTGGTCGAAATCAATCCTCTCTTGTTACAATGTGTTCTGCCACTCTCGTCTGCAAATCCATGAATCGATCGCGACCAAGTGTGCGCACAATATGCACGTTCAACGCTGGCGGTCGCCCGGCTCCGCCGGACTGATCTGGTGAACGATCCTTGTCTACTGACGACGCGCTGGCGGATTGACTGTGGGTAGCGTTATGCTACCCTTGCGCCATGAGTCAACCGGTGAAACTTTCCGATGCCTTGGTTCTGGACGCCCGTCTGGCGGGCGGAGCGGTCGAGCGCTCCATCGCCGGACAAGTTGAATTCTGGGCCAGGATCGGCCGCGCCGTCGAACCACTGCTGCAAGGCGATCAAGTCCTCGCTTTATGCCGGAAGGCCGCCGCACGGCCGCTCTCTGACTGCCTCGTATCCGTGGATTCACCTGAAGGCCGGCGCCGTGTGGCGGATTTTCTTCAGACCCAACCATACCCGCACTACAAGGCGCACCCGGACAAAGCGGGCTTGCTTGTTCGCACTGAAGCCAACGGCAAACGCACAGTGGGACGCTTCGTGAACCGTCAGTTCCAGCAGGTTAAAACCAAATCGGCTCGGCGATGAGCCTTCCGCTCGATCGTCGGCC
>JBDTOW010000323.1:0-5591 GCA_039933075.1 Verrucomicrobiota bacterium
GGCGAGGTCGTGGTGAACGGCGACGCCGTGCGTGCCCGACAGGTTGCAACCAAATTGCGCTGCGCGACGCCATCGAGAAATAGGGCGCCAGGAAAGTGTTTACTTTTCATCGGGACGTGAAGTCCGCGCAATCGTTTGTCAGTAGCGGTGCGGAAGGAGTCGGAACACACCTTAACTGTAGCGTAGGCGTCTCGCCTGCGAGTCCTCGCGGGATCCCTGCCGCGAGTTCCAAAACTACGGGCAAGGATGCGTTCACGTTCCGCACCTCCCACGTCAACGGCACGATGCCGACGGCGCGCCGCGAGCACGAAATGCGTGACTTCCGGGCGGCACCACGCGCCGTCATCTCCAACGCCCGCTGCTTGACCGAAGGCGTGGACGTTCCTGATGTTGACATGGTCGCGTTGCTGTCGCCGAGACGCAGCCGCGTCGATATCGTGCAAGCCACCGGACGCGCCATGCGCCGCTCGCCAGGAAAGACGACGGGCTATGTACTTGTGCCGCTTTACGTCGAACTGGCCGGCGGCGAAACGGTCGAAGCTGCCGTCAAACGCGGGGGATTCGATGAGGTCTGGGATGTTCTACAATCAATGCAGGAGCAGGATGACGTGTTTGCGGAAATCATTCGTGAGATGCGCGAGGAGCGCGGGCGAACGAAAGGCTTCGATGACTCACGCTTCCGCGAGAAAGTGGATGTTATTTGCCCTTCAATTTCTCTCGATTCATTGCGAGAAACAATCACGACAGTTTGCCTCAGCAGATTGGCTCGCTTGTCTTGGCGACCTTTTGAGCAAGCGCGAGAGTTCGTGCGTTCACTTAGGCTCAAGCGTGCAACAGAGTGGAGGGAATATTCCAAAAGCAATCGACGCCCAGCCGATATCCCCGCAGCTCCAAATCACATTTACAGACAGCAAGGATGGGTGGATTGGGGAGATTGGCTGGGCACCGGGAGGATCGCAAATACCAAGCGGCAGTACCTCACCTTTGAGGAAGCCAGGGAATTCGCTCGCAGTCTGCCGGTGAACGGTCAGCAGGAATGGGTGGCGATCGTTCGACGAAGCCAGAGCTTTCACGAAAAAGTTCAATTTGTCCTCCCATCAAGCGTGGCTCCGCTACGTGGACTCCGGAGACCTGCCTTCAGATATTCCGAAAGCGCCAGATCTACTTTACAAGGAGCAGTGGATAAGTTGGGGAGACTTTTTGGGACACGGAAGACTCGCCGACCAAGAACTGGCGAAAAAATACTGGCCGTTTAAAAGGGCGCGAGGCTTTGTCTGCGACTTAAAGCTCAGAGCACAAAAGGAGTGGCACAAGTATTGTGCCTCAGGCGACAAGCCGCTCGAGATTCCATCGAACCCCAACAATTCGTATAAGAACAAAGGTTGGACTAATTGGGCTGACTGGCTTGGAACAAAAAAGAATCGAACTGGCTGGCGCCTGTTTGAAACCGCGAGAGAATTTGCAGGTTCCCTTCGGCTGGCCACCAGAGATGAGTGGAACCGTTACTGTAAATCCGGCGAAAAGCCAGTTGACCTCCCAAACAAACCGAACCTGGTTTATGCGAAGGCCGGTTGGAAAAACTGGGCTGATTGGTTAGGGAGCGGACGACCGGGGACGTGGAACAGGGAGTTCTGGCCATTCCTCAAAGCTCGAGCGTTTGTGCGGAACTTGCACCTGCAGGGATATAATGATTGGTGCGCGTACCGAAAATCAGGCCGGCGTCCTCACTTCATCCCATCGAACCCCAACTCAGTCTATGCGAACAAAGGGTGGACAAACTGGCCTGACTGGCTCGGTACGCTTACCAAACCAAAATGAACGAAGGAATGCTCAACGAAGCGAAGAGGGCACGACTATGATCGTCCCTCGTCGGGAACCGCTCGTTTTTAGGTCAGTAACATTTCAGGGTGAATTCCGAGATATTGACGCTTCGTGAGAACGTAGCGCAGGAACCCGTGCTCCGGAGTGCGTGGATCGTAATAAATCGTTAAGCTCCCTTCTTCCGTGAACTTGTGGCCATCGGGAATCGAATAGCTGAACCGCGTAGGCATCGTGAGGTTAAAAATTGAGGACCGCTGGGAATGCATGCACTTCCATCGGACAGGAGTCACCTGCAACTCGGCAAGGCTGGGCAATTGATATGACCGTTGATCGAACTCAAGCACGGGACCGACAGCTACTGCTTTCCCGAGGTTTTGAAACCGGAGCTCTGTTTGAATCGGCGCTTTGTCATGCACGCTGACTCGTCCATTCAGTTCAAGATATGGCAGGCGACCCGACTCGATCAGTCTGGTCGCAGTCACGCGATCGAAAGTTTCTTTGAAGTCCTCTGCGAGGCGCTGCTTAAATTCTACCGAGTTGCGGAAGGACCAGTGCCAGTTATTTTGGACTTTGTCCTGTGCCAAGCGTTGGTGTTCTTCGAGGAGATGGAAAATTTTCCAGTCTTTCCGGTCCTTGCACCACGCAAGTTTCAGCTTCGGGTTTTCGCGGTTGTTTCGCCAGGTGTCGTACTCGCCGTTAAGCCGATCTCGGACATACATGTGTATGGGCAGATTGCGGTGAACGGCTTCACGGTATTCTAGCTGTGTGGCTGAGACGTCATCGAATCCGGCTTTGGCTAAACTCGGGCCGTACCTGTTTGACAGAACGATCACGAAAGCATTGCAACTCCGAACGTTTGCAAGGCACGTGTTGATCGAGTTGCGATCGGGTTTGACTTTAAACTCCGAGGTTAAGCTGTCGCTTAGTATCGGAGTAACACCGGCTTCCCGGAAAAACACGTCTAGTTCGGCCCGCAGATCGATAAGATCGTAGCAAGTTGAAGAAATGAATACGCGCATAAGACGCAAACTCGCGCCAGCTCGTCGTAATTAACACGGAGAAATGGTGAAATCAACTGCGACGCAAAAGTGGGAGTATGTCAAACAACTGAGGTGTCCGAAATTCCCTTACGAAGCCATTCTCACCTACGTAGCAAAGAAAGCGACCGCCGCCGGTCAGCGCTTTGATAACCAGAAATGGCTGGAGCACGTGTGAGAGCCAAGTCCGTCTATCCTGATCTGACGCGAGAGGAACGTTGTCGAATAGCCGATTGAGCGGATTGGAAGGATGGTTATGGAACGCTAGGACTTCAGCTTTGTGGTCGCTCTCCAAATGACGATCGATCGCCTCCTCGGTTGCCCCGCTGAGTGTCACTCGTGTGCCTGACCCAGCCTCGCGAATAATCTGAAACACCTTCGAGGTGGTTCCGTGTCTAATGCCCAATCCAATGATGAGGTGCTCGAACGTTTCGTTTTCGGTGTAATCAAGGCATCCGAGCAAGAAGGCGTTTCGGTTCCAAGGCCGCGTCAAGTTGCGTATTGCGCCCAGTGGTTGGTTACATGCGCTGCGAACCGGACGCACGCCAATCTCGTCAGTCGAGCGAAACTGGATCGTTTCGGGATCGAGGAACGAGGACGCGACAGACGCGACCTCTCGAACAATTCTTTCACAAGAATCCAGATTCATAAGTCGGATCATCACCGAAGTCGGCGCAATCCGCAACTATGCTCCGGGGCTTGCCCTCACGGCGTTTTCGCGCGGAGTTCGACTAACACTACACGCGAGCATGATGGCGGGACTTGGCGGTTCGGTTTGTGTCGCCCTTTCAGGGCTTTGGTAATTTGTTGGACGGTTTACCCAGGGCGCCGCTCGCAGATTCGCTCTGCCCTGGGCTATTATCTTTCGGGCTTTCAGCCCTTTCAATTGGCGTTCGTCAGCGTTCATCGGCGGTTTGAAAATCTGCGTTCGATGCTTTCTTTTGCGAAAGGGAAACCGATGCGGCTTCTTCTGCCGGAGGCGATTGCTTGGCAGTCAGGATCAACATCCGCGCAGCCTTGACCTGTTCGAATAGATTCTTTATGGACGTTCAATCCGAGATCACGCAGAGTTTAGTTCATGGGCGCCTGTTTCCTTCCCCATGCTATTAAGGGATTTGATAACAGCAGAGTCTTCAAGCTGGCGGCTGGGCTCCGGCTCGACCGAGCGGCCCACATTATAGCGGGTTCCGGCACTCAGTTCAATTCTTGCTTAAGCATTACGATATGAATCGCCGAGCGTCTCCGATCAATGTAACCGTATGAACCAAACACAACCCATGAACAAACTGAGATCGATTATCCGAATATTCACTCCTGGAATTATCGCTGTCGCCTGCTTTTTTTCCCTCAGCGGATGCGATTATGAAGTTCCGCTGACCTCCAAACCAACTCGCAAGGTCGACGAAAAACTGCTGGGCGACTGGATTTCCAAGGACGGTAAGGAAAAGATGAAAGTGCGAAGGTTGGATGACTGGATTTATATAGTCTTGTACAATGGCGATCTATTTCGCGCCTTTCATTCAGACGTTGCCAAGACCGCTTTTGTCAGCGTGCAGGACATTGATTCCCCGGATCGCAAGTACTCTTACCTTGCGTGGAAGTTGTCCGACGATGGCAAGCGGCTTGGCTTGCGGGTCGTCAACAACAAGGTCATTCCGAATGAGAACAAGGACTCCGAGAGCATTCAAAAACTCGTTGAGAAAAATCTGCAAAATCCGGAACTGTTGGGAGAGGAAACGCAATTCAGCAAGGAAAAGTAATTATGACAAAAGTTGCGCCGCGTGAGGGCACGCGGCCTACAACGGCCTGTAGGCCGGATCCCCTGACCCGGCGTCATGGATTTATGTCGTCGTGTATAGTCATAGATTGACAAACGTTCGCGCGGAGCGATTGAATTTCCCATGCCCCTTATCACTGGCAGCAAAACCAAGCCTGACTACGACGTAATCATCGTTGGCTCCGGCGCCGCGGGCGGCATCAGCGGTTACGTCCTGGCGAAGGCCGGAGTCAAAGTGCTGATGCTCGAAGCCGGACGCAATTATGATCCGGTAAAAGAAACGCCCATGTTTCATTCGCCCAGACAAGCACCACTGCGCGACGCGCCGACGCCAGACAAGCCCTTCGGTTTTTACGACGCGACAATCGATGGCGGATGGCGAGTGCCCGGTGAACCCTACACGCTCGCGCCCGGCTCGGATTTTCGCTGGTGGCGTACGCGCATGCTCGGCGGCCGCACCAACCATTGGGGCCGCATCTCGCTGCGAATGGGTCCCTACGATTTCAAACCCAGGAACCGTGATGGTCTCGGCCTGGACTGGCCAATGACCTACGAAGACGTGGCGCCTTATTACGACAAAACCGAAGCGCTCATCGGTGTGTTCGGCTCGAAAGAAGGTTTGGAAAACACGCCGGACGGAATCTTTCAACCGCCGCCCAAGCCGCGCGGCTACGAACTGCTCACCAAGAAAGCCTGCGTCAAACTGGGAATCCCGGTCATCCCGTCCCGTCTGGCGATCTTGACGCGCCCAATGAGCGGGAGACAAGCCTGCTTTTACGCGACCGACTGCGGACGCGGCTGCTCGATTAAAGCCAATTTCCAATCCACGACGGTACTCCTGCCCCCAGCGATTCAAACGGGCAACCTGGATATCATCACGGACGCGATGGTGCGAGAGGTCACCATCGACAATGCCGGCAAGGCGACCGGGGTAAATTACATCGACAAAGCGACGC
>JBDTOW010000324.1:0-5590 GCA_039933075.1 Verrucomicrobiota bacterium
CAGCCAGGAACAAGACACCTTTCACCAACCGGAAAATCCCGATCAGTCGAATCATTTGTTTCCCATCTTGGCCCCAGCGACCAGGTTGTTAGGTATCAGTGCGGCTCTGTTCATAGAACGGCTTATGGCAGCGTACTTTTGCCCGATCCAGATGGCGAACAGTTTATCATTCTCGAAAAGCACATTCACAAAGTCATCCATTAACCGCGGTTGATGGAGCGTCCGCTCGCCAGCCTTCCCCCCATCGCCAACACAGTCTTTGTGATGCACATAAGAATTTCATCGAAAATCTCAGACTCAGGGCGACATTTTTCCCACGCCTGAAAAATTGGTATTCACAATGACGCGATAAAATTTTTGCGGGAATGCGGAAGCAAAGATATCTCCATAATGGAAGGTTCCATCCACATCGGCTTGGAAAAGAGTGAGAAGATCCCAGGTGCGAAGGTTTGTCGAGTATTCCAATCTATAATGGAATAGCGGGACAGTGAGGATGTGCATGTCGAAGCTGCCGTTCTGAATGAATCCAAAGGAATTGAAGAGCTTAAACTGTTGGGGCGGCCGGTTGGTTGGCGTCGCGTCAGAGATCCTGGCGATGAAAGCGTCTTGGTCCCGGTAATCGCCTCGAAAAGGGCTCACGGTGGGAAAATCCGCGGACTCAGTTTCGCCGACTACATACACGTTGGCATTGGTACCAAGGGCGATTCCGAGGCCCACATCACTCTGGCTGCCGCCGAGATAAGTTGAGTAGATTACATTGCCATTGGGATCAAACTTGGCGACAAAAACATCCAGGTTGCCAGCATAGTTTTGGAGCGAATTCGTCGTGGGGAAAAACCGCGTGGTGCCAGTGAAGCCTGTGAAACCCGTGACGGCAGCGTTCCCGGCACTATCCGCTGCCACGGCCATGCCTTGATCGGCGCCGTTCCCGCCCAAGTAGGTAGCATAGCTGATGGCACTGCCATCCGAATTTAGTTTCAGCAAAAATGCGTCCTGAGAGCCGTTGTTACTCGGCTGCGGTTGGAACGCGCCGACGGTTGTTGGCAGACCCCCACCAGCGACACCTGTTAGGTAAGCGTTGCCGCTCGCGTCCAGAGCGATGGCTCGGCCATCGCTCACTCCGGGTATGAAGGTCGAATAGAGTAAATCGGAGCCGTCCGGGCTAAGTTTTGTGACAAAAGCAGTTGTCGTGAAGGTGTCGCCAAAAATGGGATTTTTCAAAGGAAAGTCAGCAGATGGAGTATTTCCTGTCACATAAGCAGAGCCCAGCGCGTCCACGGCGATACTGTTGCCTCGGTCTTCGCCATTGCTACCCAGATAGGTTGAATAGGCCATTGATCCATCGGAATTGAGCTTCGTCACGAAGGCGTCCGTTCGAAGAAAATCGTCGTTGAAATCATTTCGCAGCTTGCTTTGAAATGCTCCGATGGTAACAGGAAAGTCGGTCGCGCTCGTGCTGCCAACCACGTACACATTTCCTTGAGGGTCCATGGCCACGCCGCCGGTGTCGGGAGCCGGGCCGAACGATGAGGCGACGCTTCCCAGGTAGGTGGAAAAGACCAAAGCATCCCAGGCGGCGTTGACCTTAACGACGAAATAGTCGGTGATATCCTTAAGGCCAGGTTGCACAGCGTTCGTAGTGGTGGGAAAATCTGCCGAGCTTGTCAAACCCACCAGAGAAGAGCTGCCGTCGGGGTTTACGGCCAGTCCGAAAGTCTGGTTGCCACTTGTTCCGCCGATGAGAATACTGTGGAGGATCTGGTTTCCTGCCGGATTGAGCTTCACGAGGAAAGCCGCACCGCCCGCGCTGACAGAAGTTTCGCCCGCCACAAATATATTTCCCGCAGCGTCCAAGCCAATGCCTTTGCCCAGATCGGCGACTGCGTTTGAACTCCCAAAAAAAGTCGAATAGACCAGCGTCGGATCGATGACCAGGGAATGAGTTGGCTCATATGGGGCAAGTCGAAACCCTACTTGATGATCATTAATCAAGAAATACCCACCCTCCACGAAGTGCTTCTCTCCTGCGATATCCTGAAAAATGTTCGGTTTATGCTGACGGATTTCCCCTCCCGCCGCGCGTATCACCAGGTCGCCCATTGTGTCTATCTCGATCTTATTGACGCCCTCGAAGCGCAAGGCAATCTGACTTGGGTCTGCACCCGGCGCGATCAAAAAATCGTATTCCAAGTGTTGACGATTGCCATAACACAGCCAGTCAATACCTGGATAAACTTGCCGAAATCGGACTCT
Organism: Verrucomicrobiota bacterium; assembly: GCA_039933075.1. GTDB lineage: Bacteria > Verrucomicrobiota > Verrucomicrobiia > Limisphaerales > JACPZS01 > JBDTOW01. The sequence goes on from JBDTOW010000324.1 coordinate 2,254, forward strand.
GGCGAATGTCGGCACTGCCGGATGCCATTTTGCGGGATCATTACCAATAAAATAGCTCACTTTTCCCGGCAGTTCCTGTTCCGGGTTCGCGCTGGCACTCGAATCGGCTCCAATCAACGTCAAACTCACTTGAGTTCCCTGGCGCGGCATTATTGGGCGCGAGTTTGACGGCTTTGCACCCCCGGCGCTTGTGCCGTCGCTGAAGCTATTTGGGTGTCGCAACGAAAACCGAGCTTCTGTTGATTTCAGCAACACGAGCGCTTCCGGGGTCCAGGCTAAGAATTTGAAATCAGCATCTGCCTGCCCTTGGTTGACTTCAAAGGACAAGGGAAGCGAGGCGAGTTTTTCAGTCGTGACTGGCGAGGCGACGAGGTCGAAACGGAGCGGCAAACTAAGAAGGAGGGCGATCGAAAGCAAATAATTCAGTTTCATGGGCTCGCAAAAGTGCGAGCATCAACTGGAATAGGCGACTGAAAGGTAAGCAAGAAGAAACTCAAAGAAACATACTCGCCAAAGCCCATGAAGGATCTACAGCGAGCACAGTCTTTCTAGTGGGTAGCGGACTGGGGTGAAGTTGACAAGGATGATTGGAAGGAAAACGATCTTTCGCTGGAAAAGGGCTTTCGACTCCTTTCGGTGTATGAGACATCGGGAGTTGAGCTGGGCTTCTAATGCTTGAGTTGAGCTTCAATTGAGCCCCATAATGGCACCTCTCCACATTAATAAGACGCATGATCAAAGTTTTACATATCGAGACGAATGGACAAGGGCTGCACGAAATCACCGATGAAATCATACGGCTGGTGGTGGCGACGAAAGTCCGGGAGGGGCTTTGCACAGTGTTTATTCAACATACCTCCGCGAGCCTCACGATTCAAGAGAACGCTGATCCCTCTGCGCGCCGCGACTTGGAGACTTGGTTGAATCGACTGGTGCCGGAGGATGATCCGCTCTATACCCACACCACCGAGGGGGCGGATGACATGCCCTCGCATATCAAAGCAATTTTGACTTCGACCTCGCTTTCAATCCCGGTGCTAGACGGACGCTTGGTGCTGGGCACCTGGCAGGGGATCTATTTGTGGGAGCATCGCAAGCGGCCGCATCAACGTACGATGATCGTGCATGTGGGGTAGTAAAGTAACCACTCTCGTGTTCGAAACAGTCTCGAGTTTCCTCCAACAGCGAATTAGTCCCCGGTTCCTCTCGACGCCGCTTCCAATGGACCTAGAGCCGTTTAAGAAGGAGAGCATGCCGTGCCGCAATTTCTGCGCTGTCCCTGGTTACCGGGGGCTAAGCTCCTGGTCGTCTTATTAACTTTAATTGCCAACCTTCTTTGACCCAGTATGATCACCGGACAAACCATCGACGATGAAGCGCCAAATCTTTCCTCGCTCTCTGTTTGCCGGTACCCTTTCAGTGTGGCTCTTGGTTTCGCAAACGGCGGCAGAGTCGGTGCTCTTGACCTGCCTAAAAACCGGCGATTTAGCAGGAGCCCAGAAAGAACTCGAAATGGGTGGCGACGTGAACGCATCAGACGACCGTGGTATGACACCCCTGATGTATGCAACCCGATATTATTCGACGAGAGAGATGAAGTTGCTTTTGGATCGCGGTGCCCACCCGAACGCGCGATCAAAGGAAAAGTTCACTGCCTTCAATTTTGCTGCCGCCGATCGGGCCAAGGCTGAAGTGTTGATCGACTGCGGCTTCGATTTCAAGCAAGGTGGCGAGGAACATTCCTCTGCCCTCATGATCGCGGCACGACACCCCCGCGGCTTCGAGGTCGTCTCTTTGTTGCTCTCGAGGGGCGCAGACGCAAACCAGAAAGGGCCGGGAGGAGCGACCGCGTTGCAACGGTCGGTTAAGTCCGGTGATTTGCGAACTGTGAAATTGCTCGTCGAAAAGGGGGCGATCCTGGACGATCCTGCCAATAAAGGCCTGTTCTTTAACTCCCTTCTCACTGGCAAGGACGAGATCGCCCGGTTCCTTATGGAAAAGGGTGCCGATGTGAATTTGTCGGACGGTTTTGCGGGACACAGTCTCGGAGCGGCACTGGTCAATGGGAACACCGCGTTTGCGAGTGAACTCATCGAGCGAGGCGCTGATATCCACTTGGCGCGAAATGTGGGCGACGTGCCCCCCATCGTTTATGCGGCGCACAATGATCAAGGCGACCCAGCACTGGTAAAGCTTCTCCTGAAAAAGGGCGCCGACCTGAACGCCCGCAATGACAGAGACGAAACTGCTTTGACCTGGGCCAGAAAACGTGGGGAAACGCAGTTGGTCCACTTCCTCGAAGAGCAGGGAGCCACAGACACTGCGCCTCTTCGCAAAAGATTAACGATACCGGCCAGCGAGATACACCTGACCGGGGAGAATAGTAAAACGTTGCTGAGAGAGTCGGTCAGCAAAGCGCTCGCTATTTTGGAAAAAGGCTCTGAAGGATTCTTGGATCGACAGGGTCGCCCCGACAATTGCGTTTCCTGTCACCATCAAACTTTGCCGGGGATTGTATTCGGGGCGGCCGCGAAACGCGACTTCGACATCAACCTGCTCCTGATGGAACGTCAAATCGATACCCAAAAGAAGTATTGGCGAAACGGGATCAAGAGCGCCTGGGAATACGAAGATCCCGTCGGCGGTGCCGCCGCAAATGTTAGCTACGGCATGTTGAACCTCGCGGCAAACGGATATCTACCTGATGAATTCACGGAAGCCATGTCCTTTTTTTTGGCGGGCGTGCAGCTCGCGGATGGCGGTTGGGCCACCTTTGTGGGCAGGCCACCCGCGGAATCGACCCGGCTCGCAGCGTCAGCCTTTGCTCTTCGCGCCATTCAATCATATCCGTTGAAAGAATTGAAAAAGGAAACCGAACGTCGAGAAGCGTCGGCTCAAGATTTTTTCTTGAAATCGCAAGCGTCCAGCACCGAAGAACATACCTTCAAATTGTTAGGGTTATTCTGGTCGAAGGCTTCAAACGACGAAATACACCGCACCGCTCAGAGGCTGCTCTCCACGCAGCGCCGCGATGGCGGCTGGTCGCAGATCCCAACTCTGGAGAGCGATGCCTATGCGACCGCAGAGAGTCTTGTCGCTGCGGTCCTGACTCATCAACTCACACCGGCCGATCCGCGATACATCCGCGGCGCGGAATTTCTTTTGCGGACGCAGTTTCCCGATGGCTCATGGCTGGTCCATTCCAGGACATGGCCCTTCCAAACCCATTTCAGCACCGGATTTCCCCATGGACGTGATCAATGGATCTCGGCCTCAGCCACCGCTTGGGCAGCGTTGGCCTTAATGTCAGGCCTGAATCCTGATAGCCGGCCAGCGC